>CAXMLT010000364.1:0-3808 GCA_964194245.1 uncultured Hyphomicrobium sp. | reverse complement strand
TCGGCAGCGGCAGGTCAGCAACGGCGGGCCGCAACGCCGGCGGCGTCGAAGATGTGGCCGGTGAGCGTGCGGCTGCGCTTGGACGCAAGATAGAGCGCAAGCGCAGCGATGTCGGGCTCGCTTGTGAGGCAGGCGCCGGCATCGGGCGTGGTCGCCCGTGGCCCGATGGCGTTGACGCGGATGCCGTGCGGCGCCCAGGCCGCGGCCTCGCCGCGGGTGATGGCGGCGAGTGCGGTGCGGGCCACGCCGGCAAGAGCGGCCTCTCCGGCGGTGCACGGCGTGGGGGCCGTCATCACGTTGAGGATCAGGCCCTCGTTCATCATCGTCCGCATGCGATTGGCGATGACGCGCGTCACCAGCAGCGGCACGGAAAGCTTCTGCGCGACGAGGTCCTCGACGTCCGCGATGCTTGCGCGGTTCTTGAGGTCGTCAGGCGTAATGGGCATCAGGTTGATCACGACATCGAGGCCGCCGTAGGCTTGTGCGGCAGCCTGCGCGAAGCGAAGGGCGGCTTGCTCGTCGCCGCAGGCGTCGGTGAAGAGCTTCACGTCGCTCGCCGTTTCGGCAAGCAGCGTTGCAAGCACATCGTTCTCGGGGGTGTTGGCCGAGGCATGGACAATGAGCCGCCCGCGGTGGTCCGCGAAAGCCCGCGCGACGTCGACGCCGCAGTCGGGCGAAAGCCCGGTAATGAGCACCCGGACGCCAGCCAACTCACCGTAGATAGACGCGTTCGGGTCTCGACCAATCACAGTCATCAGCATCAGGCTTCCCCTTATCTAGACGCCGGGACGGGAGGGAATGCCCGGGCACAACGATAGCACGCCGATTCGGCTAACGAGTTCTAAATGGCGCCCGGATTCGGGTCGGCTGCGGGCCGCGTGGGGGCGCCATTGGGGCGCGCGGTGGCAATCTCCAGGCAGGGCCACTAAGTGATTGATGTGCCTCGCAGCCTCACCTCCTTTTGCGAATTGTCGCCCTAACGAGAAAGCTGGTGAAAGTGGCGCGGCCGTCATTGCGCTTCGCCGGAGCGGCCACAAAGCTTGTCACTAACGAATCGGCAGGGGCTGGCGGGAAATCTTCATGGCGAGCATCGACGACAGCAGAACTGGCATGCGCAATAAGGGCGGCATCGCGGACCTCATCGTGAAGGGCGCAATCGCGCTTGTCACGGTCGCATTCTTTATCGGTGCCTACCTGCAGTTCCGGGTCGCGTTCTGGCTGGCGCTCATCGCCGCCTTGTCGGTCTACATAACGCTTCTGATGCTGCACACGCTTATGCGCCGCTCCGAGCGGGTCGATGCGCTCGTCTCCGAGGTGACGCGGCTCGAAGACGAGCTTTCGCGCATGCGCCCGGGCGAGGAGGAGGTTGCCGCCGCTGGGTGGCACCGTTCGCCGGTTGCCGTAAGGCCGCCAGCCGTGGCGCCGATGCCTGCTGCCCCGGCGCCTGCACTGTTCCCACAGGCCGCCGCGCCGTTCCAACAACCGGCCGGCTCGGTGCCCGCGCCGTTCGCGCAACCAACGCCTGCGCCGGCTCTTGCGACCAAGGCGCCACCACCCTTCGAGCGTACGCCGAAGCCCCAACCCCAGGCACGTGCGGCCTCGCCTGCCGGTCTGCCGCCTGCACCCGCTGCTTCGGCACCAACGCTCTCCATCCCACCGGCAGCGGCAGCTCAGCCCGAGCTTTCGCCGTGGCCCGAGGCGTCCGGCGCGAGCGAGAACATGCACGACTACTGGGCTTTCCGCCCGGCTAAGCCGACGCTGCCCGAAACCTCGCGAGCGCGCGGCAAGGAGACGCCGCCGACCCCCGCGGAGCGGGAAGCTGATCTCGACGCGGTGCAGGGCATGATCAAGCGCCTCGCTGACGAGGTGAGCCTCGGCACCGACCCGGCTCCGAGCCCGGAGACCATAGCGCGCGCATCCGTCGACGCGCTGAGCGCAACCGCGAGCACCATGCGCGCCGCTGTCGCCCCCAAGGCGCCGCCGGCTCCCGCTGGGCGCAACGCGCCTGCCTCCATGCCGCCACCGATCGCGCCCGCGCACTTGCGCATGTCGTCGCTTGCTGCAGCTCTCGCGGCGGGCCGCATGGACGCTCTCATCGAGCCCATCATGGGGCTCGGCGACCATCACGTTCACTACTACGAGGCGAGCGTCTGCCCGCGCGACGAGCGCGATATGCCGCTTCCCGCCGCCGCTCACGATCCCCAGCTTGCGCGCACCGGACTGCTCCCGTTGCTCGATAGCGCGCGCCTGAAGCGCGCAGCGCAGGTCTGCCGCACGTTCGTGCATCAGCGGCAGAAATACTTCGTGCTGACGGCCGCGAGCGGTGAGGCTCTTGTCACCGACGCATTCCTCGACGACCTAGCCAACGCCTATCGCGAGCGCGAGGCGCTTGCGGGCGAGCTGGTGCTGACGTTCTCGCAGGCTGACGTCAAGTCGTTCAGCGGCACCGAGTGGAGCAACCTCACCGACATGCGCGATCTGGGCTTCCGCTTCGGGCTCGATCAGACGACGGACCTCGACTACGAGTTCACCGCGCTGCGCGCCGCCGGGTTTGCTTTCGTCAAGATCGACGCCGCGACCCTCCTGCGGGGTCTGCCCGCCGCAACCGGCATCATGATGGCGCCCGACGTTTGCCGGTCGCTTGCCGAGGTAGGGTTGATCACCATTGTCGGGGGCATCGACAGTGAGCCGACGCGTGCCAAGCTCGTGGCGAGTGGCGTCTCGCTCGGCCAGGGGCCGCTGTTCGGGCGGCCACAGTTGGTCGCTTCCGACGCCGTAGGAACCGCTGCCGCTTGAGCTTACCGGGCTATGCCGCTAGTTGAGGCGGCATGTCCCGACGCTCTCAGCCCATCGAGATCATCCAATCGGTCGCGCCGCTCGCCGCGAGGACCGGCGCGTGGCTCGTCGACATCTGGGGCGTCATGCACAATGGCGTGACGCTGTATGTGCCCGCGTACGAGGCCTGCCAGAACTTTCGCAACGCTGGCGGCCTGGTCATTCTCGTTTCGAACTCCCCACGCCCGCACCAGAGCGTTGCCGCCCAGCTCGACCGCATCGGGGTGCCGCAGACCGCCTACGACACCATCGTCAGCTCGGGCGACATGGCGCGCATGCTGATCGAGGCTTATGCGGGGCGGAGCGTGCTGCACATCGGGCCGGAGCGCGATCTACCGATCTTCGCCGGCATCGCGGTGGAGCGCGTCGGCGCCGATCGCGCCGATGCCGTTGTGTGCACGGGGCTCGTCGACGACGAGCGCGAGACCCCGGACGACTACGCGGAAACGCTCGCGGCGTGCGCTGCGCGCTCTCTGCCGATGATCTGCGCCAACCCCGACCTCACAGTCGAGCGCGGCGGGCGTATCGTCTATTGCGCCGGCGCGCTGGCCCAAGCCTACGAGCGGCTTGGCGGAAACGTCACGTACGCCGGCAAGCCCTATCTGCCGATCTACGAGCTCGCGTTCGCCACGCTCGAGCAGCTCCGTTCCGGGAGCAGCGAGCGCTCGCGCATGCTCGCCATCGGCGACGGCGTGCGCACGGATCTTGCCGGTGCCGCGGCGGCAGGCGTGCCGTCGCTGTTCGTGGCGAGCGGTGTGCACGTGACGGGCGGTCTCGATGCGGCGGCGCTCGAGGCGCTGTTCCCGCCGGGAGCGTCGCGGCCGATTGCGGCCATGAAGCAGCTTGAGTGGTGAGCGGTTAACTCGCGGGCGGGCGTCCGGGGCACCGCTTGACGGGGGTGACGCACGGGCCGATCTATCGTCGATGCCCGATAAGGACCCCCGCGAGCCGCAAGCCGAGGCGCCGGAGACAG
>CAXMLT010000363.1:0-6204 GCA_964194245.1 uncultured Hyphomicrobium sp. | reverse complement strand
CTCGATGTGGGCAAGTGCGGCACGGATCGCGCCCGTGCGCGCGGCGAGCTCATTTGCCACCGCCGCCTCGCGCTCGGCCGCGACATTGTGAGCGAACCCGAGCCAGCGGACCACGGTCGGCAGTAGCAGACCTTGGCCGACGAGTGTGACCACGATGACGATGAAAGTGACGGCGAGTATCATGTCGCGCTCTGGAAACGGTGCGCCCGCGGCAGTGGCCAGCGGAATGGCGAGTGCGGCGGCGAGCGACACGACGCCGCGAATGCCGGTGAAGGCCAACACAAACGGCGTCTCCCACGTCGGCGAGGGATCGCGACGGGCGAGGGAGGGGCTGAGCCAGCGCGGAAGATAAACTGCGGGATACATCCACACGAACCGCGCCGCGATAATGACGGCCAGCGTCAGCGCCGCTGCCGCCAGAAGGGAGGAGAGCGCGACGCCATCCGCCTGCTTGAAGATTGTGCGCGCCTGCAGCCCGCAGAGCAGGAACAGCAGTCCTTCGACTACATAGATGGCCAGGTCCCAAACAAAGACGCCCTGAAGTCGCGTTGCTGCTGAGATGAGACGCGGTCCGTTCCAGCTTACGTAGAGCCCGGCTGTGACAGTGGCGAGCACGCCGGAGCCGCCCAGTTGCTCGGGCACCCAGTAGGCAACATAGGGCGTCAAAAGGGACAAGAGGATTTCGACGCGCGGGTCTTTAGCGGAGTGACGCAAGCGCAGCATGAGCCAGCCGACGCCGATTCCAAAGGAGAGTTCGCCGACGAGGATCAGGGCAAAGCGCCCGCTTGCTTCGCTGAGCGAGAATGCGCCGGTGCTGACCGCGGCGATGGCGAAGCGATAAAGGACCAGGGCGGTCGCGTCATTAGCTAACCCCTCACCCTCGAGGATAACGCGCAGCCGCTGCGGTAACCCCAGTCGGCGTGCAACGGCGAGTGGTGCCACCGCATCGGGCGGCGCCACGATGGCGCCGAGCACGAAGCCGACGGCCCATGGCCAGCCGAGCAGCCAGTGGACGCTCGTGGCCACCGCGCAGGTGGTGAACACGACGGCGCCGATGGCGAGCAACGCAATGGGGCGCAGATTGAAGCGGAACTCGCGCCAACTCATGGATACGCCGGCCGCGTAGATCACAGGCGGCAGCACGAGCAGCAGCACGAGCTCGGGTTCCAGTTCGACGCGCGGCAGCCCCGGGATCATGGCGAGACCGGCTCCGGCGACGACAAGCAGGATCGAGGGTGGTTGGCGCAGCTGGTTGGCGGCGACGCCGAGCGCGGCAATGGCCGTCAGCAGCAAGAAGCCAATTTCGAGATAGGGGATCATTTGGGTCGCGGAAGCCGGAATGTCCTACCGTGATAAGCGGACAAGGCGCTGCCGGCAAGGAAGTGGCCGAGGGCGTCCTGCGCCTGGCTGGTAGGGGGTTGCCCAGTGAGAAGCGCCTTCAGGTCCACGTAAGGATCAATGTCTACATCTGGGTACAGTCCCGGGTAAGGCGCAAGCGCTTTGCTTGACGCGGAGCTGCCCAAAAAACGGCGACGCACGAACTCGCCGCTTACCGTCAATTGGCAGCCTGGTGGCGTCGGTGGGCACAAAATCGAAATCTAAATCCGGTTTTGACTTGGACTGCGCAGACCGCGCGGCTCCCGCACGCACCAGCCGCGGGAAGTCCCAAGCATGCTCGCGAAGACGATCATACGGCTCATGAAGCAGGCCGAACCGTCGCTGGCGAGCAAATAGGAGGACGTAATGAGCCTTATCGATCAAGCGCTGAAGTCAAATGAGCAATACGCCAATATTTATGATTCGAGACTAGGTGCAGGTCCTCCGAAGCCAGCCATCGCTGTGGTGACCTGCATGGATCCCCGACTCTCCGACCTTGAGGGAATACTGGGCCTGAAGCGTGCTGACATGGACGTCATTCGCAACGGCGGTCCGGCCGTCACGGACGAAACGCTGGCGGAGCTTCTCGTTTCAACGCGAGTGTTGGGCTCGAAGGAGATCATGCTTCTTAACCACACCGGCTGCGGATTTGCGAGCTTTACCGATGAGGAATTGAACGCAAAGCTCTCGAAACTGACGGGAGATGGATCGCCAGTCCCCATGCGTTTCCTCTCGTACAAGGATCCGGTTGAGCACACGAAGGAGCAGATCAAAAAGGTGAGGTCGCATCCTTGGATCGCCAAGGAAGTGCCTGTGCGAGGCTTTATTTTCGACGTAGACACCGGGCGGCTTCAGGAAGTCACCATAGACGGTCGGCAAACCGTTGCAGCCTAAAAGACGATTGGATTTATCTCGGGGCAAGGAGAAAAGTCACGTTAATCATCAAAACGGCAGTCTTCGGACTTGCACCGGATCGTCGAAGTTTGGCCAATTCTTGATCACGGTGTAATCGAACCCAGCCATAAAGCGACTGCCACCCCGACGTATTGGCGAACGGAGATACCATATCCGAATCGGAGGCCGTCCATGAACCAAGTACAAGTCGAGCAGAAAAGCTATCAGATGCCGCCGCAGGATGGGTTTACCGTCGCACACTTTCTCACCGTCGCCGACATCGAACGATCGGCTCGATTTTACGAAACGGTCTTCGGGGGTCGCATTCTGAGCAGAGGCGATAGCAGCGGCGCGCCGGGCTACATCCAGATCGCGAACACGTGGCTCATTGTCAACGTCGGGGGCGGTCCGACACCCGACAAACCATCGGTAACGCTCCGCGTTCCCGCCGACCCCGATACGGTAAGCAGCTTTATGAATATCCGCGTTGCAGATATTCAAGCCTGCTATGAACAATGGCGAAATCGAGGAGCCGAGTTTATCACAGAGCCAAAGGACAAGTACGGCGAGACGCGCTGTTACATTCGCGATCCTGATGGTTATATTATAGAAGTTGGGCAAAGCAAGCGGGGCATCACTTACGGCTAAACGGCACGACTCCGGCCTTACGCTCCCCAACCTCTTCACCGACGAGCCGCCACAAACTCAAAACAATAAATCGGCGACGTCCGAGTACAATCGCGCCCTCTCCTGCACCCAAAGTCCAGCAGCGCTACAATTCGCCCCAACTAGCATTGCCGCACACCTCGCGAGCAGCGCTCTGCGCGACCGGCACACCGTCACTCGTCAACGGAGGTCTTGTTCCTTCGCCCAGTTGAGCCCCATCCCAACCCATCCGAGTTACGAAATCCGTGATACGCGACACCCCCGAAATCCGTGGACTGCAGCAACTTCTCGCCTCCGCCCTCGTCGGCTACTGGTCCTTCGATCGACGCGGGGCAGCATTGGCTGATTTAATATTGATTGCGGAAGACTGGATGAGCAATTTCAAGCGTTCGCGCGGCTCGCCATGGTTTGAACGGAGCCAGTGAACTCGACTCGCAAACAAGGAGTGTGTCATGACGAGGATCCCATCCTGGTTGGTTGTCATCATTCCCGGAATGCTCGCCGCTTTAGCCGGTGCCGCCATCTCGGCGCAGGACAAGTACTCGTTGTCAGTACAGGGTGGTCTCGCGTTCTCAGAGTTCAAGGGCTACGAGGGCTGGCAGGTCATTAACCTCAGTCATTCCGAAAAATTGCTCGCGGTGATCCTTGGCAATCCTGCAATGGTCGACGCCTACAAAGCGGGCATTCCCGCCAACGGCAAGCCCGTCCCTGACGGTGCCAAGATGGCGAAGATCCATTATGTTCCGAAGGTGAGGGAAGAGATCCCCGGACAACCGACGGTGCCTGGCACGCTCCACGACATCGACTTCATGGTGAAGGACAGCAAACGGTTCGCGGACAGTGGCGGCTGGGGTTATGGCGTATTTGAATACGACGCGGCCTCCGACACGTTCAGGCCCGGCGACGAGAATGACTCGCCGCCGCAAACACATGATGCCAAGTGCGGCTTCGCGTGCCACACCATCGTGCAGGCAAATGACTACGTTTTCACAGAGTATCCGAACCGATGACGAGGATCGCCGGAGACGGTAGGAGCGCGCAATGGTTCGGACCCACCAACCTGGGCAGGCTGAATTTAGAGCGATCCTGCCCGAAGACGTCGACTGGAAGTCGTTCCCGGCGTTCCCGCCCTCGGTTCGCCTCGCGGTCCTTGTCGGTCAGCCCTCAGAGCCCGGCCCTTACGTGATCAGGGTGAAAGTGCCCTCTGGCGTGAAGCTGATGCCACACAGGCACCCTGAGGACCGAATCTACACAGTCATGTCCGGTCTTTTCTACATCGGCCTTGGCGACCAGTTCGACGGGGAAAAGGTGCAGGCTTATCCGCCCGGTAGCGTCGTCGTTCTGCCGGGCAACACGTTCCACTTCCACTGGGCAAAGGCCGGTGAGTACGTCACCCAGGTAACGGCCATTGGTCCGTTGGGCCTCGAATACTTGGATCCCCGCGACGATCCACGTGAGCAAGCAGCCGACAAGACGTGACGAACCTCACGTCTGCTTTGGGTCAGACGCGGAAGATCCGAGCATGTCCGCTGCGCGTCGGCTTCATCCCTGAGACCGCACGACTTGGAGCGCAGGCCAGAATCTCTGTGAAGGGTCATTAGCAGACGTCGAGCACCTCGCCACCATGCTCGTTGCCATCCGTCTACCGAGAGCTCGCCCTCAGCGCGCCAGCCGCGTGGTGCAACGGCTCACGGCGAGACCCGCGAGATGAAGGTGGGCGGTTTCAGTACGCCGACGCAGGATGTGTCGGGGGCGGCGGGATCGGCGAGGAACGACACGATTACCGCCTGGGCGCAGGGTGACGAAGGGGAGACGAAGTGCCCGACGCCCGGAATGCTGATGATCGTTGCGTTGGACAGGCTCGTCGCCGCTGCATTCGCCCCGGTGAGCGACGTCAGCGTATCGAAGCTGCCGGAGATGAGGAGCGTCGGGATGTTGCTCGCGACGGGCTGCCGCATGGCCTCCGGGGCGGCGGCGACTTTCCAGACGTCGCGGCAGTCTTCGTTGAAATACGCCCAGCTGCCGATGCTCTCGCGTTGCACCGAGGCCGGATAGTCAGGAAACGCCTTCCTGCCGGCCGCGGCGAGATCCCCCGGCGTCGCGAACGGGTAGTCTTCGCGACAGCTGACGCCAAGGGCCAGCCCGTAGCCGAGGGCAGGGATACCCGGACCGGATGGAGGCGCCCGACTTGCCCGATCCAAGGCGATCGCCTTGATGGCCTCGGGCCGGCTGGCGGCGAGCCCATCGATCCGATCCGGCGCGGCGCGGAGCGGAGCGTGGGCACGCCGTAGTTCTGGTTGCGCAGCCAGTCGATGAGTGCACCGCCGTCGAGCACGACCTTGAGGTCTTTGCCTGTGGCCGGGTCGCTGACGGTTGTCGTCAGCGGTTCGGCCTCGAGCTTGTTGACCAGTCCGGTAAACGTTGCCTCGAGACGGGGATGGGCCGCGTCGCAGGCCGTTTCCGCCGCGCAGGCTTGGAAGAGGTTATCGAAGCCGTCTCGCGCATTCTGCCAGTTTGCAGCGACGGTGTAATTCGTCGGCAAGACCGAATCGAGGACGATGCTGCGGATGCCCTCGGGATGGTCGCGCATAAGCGTCTGTGCCAGGTAGCTGCCATATGAAGTCCCGTAGACATTCCACGCGGCAATACCGAGCACCTTGCGAAGGTCGGCGAAATCAGCGGCACTTTCGGTCGAATTGTAGGCGCTGAGGTTGGCGCCGGTGGCGGCGAGTTTCCGGTGGCAGGCTTCCGTCGCCGCCAAATGTGCGCGCTCGGTTGCCCCGGAATAAAAGCGGAGGCCGAGAAGCTCTCTCGCAAAGTCGTCAATGGGCGCGCAGGTAAGCGCCGGCTCCGAGAACATGGTGCCGCGCTGGCTCACCACCAGGATCTCCCGGTCGCGGATGAAATCGGCAGCGATGAGCCCATTGACCTCAAGGGGGGCGACGTCGCCCGGCCCCCCGGCCAGATAGACAACGGGATCGGCCCGCTTTTCAGGTGCGGGCGCAGGATATTTCGCGACCATGAGCCGAATTTTGCGACCGGTCGGCCGGCTGCGATTTTCCGGTACGACGAGATAGCCGCAGCTCGCTTTGGCCAGCGCTTCGGCCCCTGGCAGTTTCGGGCACGGCGCGGGCTCGAAGCGTGGCACCGGTGGCGGAGCGCCGTCCTCGGCACGTGTCCCGGCGGGAGGGGCGAGGAGAAGCGTGAGAAGGAGGAGGTGTCGGTGGGTGACAGCTATGGTGCGGATCCTTCCGCTGGAGTAGGCGC
>CAXMLT010000362.1:0-5878 GCA_964194245.1 uncultured Hyphomicrobium sp. | reverse complement strand
AGGTTGTGCACGTGGCTCTTGCCGCAGGCCCTGGCGATGGTCTGCGTCTCGAGCGCGAGCACGGAGAGATAATTGGCAAGCCGCCGTCCCGCCGCGAGCGGATCGAGGCGCGCCGCGAGCGCCGGGTCCTGCGTGGTGATGCCGACCGGGTCGCGACCCTCGTGCCAATCGTCGTAGCAGCCGGCCGTGGTCCCGAGCTTCTGGTACTCGGCCTCGTGCAACGGAGAGTTGTCGCCGAGCGCGATGAGCGCCGCGGTGCCGATCGAGACCGCGTCGGCACCGAGTGCCAGCGCCTTGGCCACGTCGGCGCCCGTGCGAATGCCGCCCGACACGATGAGCTGCACCTTGCGGTGCATGCCGAGCTCCTGCAGCGTGCGCACAGCAGGGCGGATGGCCGCCAAAATCGGTATACCGACGTGCTCGATGAACACTTCCTGCGTGGCGGCCGTACCGCCCTGCATGCCGTCGAGCACGACCACGTCGGCGCCGGCCTTCACCGCGAGCGCCGTGTCGTAGTAGGGCCGCGCGGCGCCGATCTTTACGTAGATCGGCTTCTGCCAATCGGTGATCTCGCGCAACTCCCCGATCTTGATCTGCAAGTCGTCGGGGCCGGTCCAATCGGGATGGCGGCAGGCGGAGCGCTGGTCGATGCCCTCGGGCAGCGTGCGCATCTTGGCGACGCGGGCGGAGATCTTCTGGCCGAGCAACATGCCGCCGCCGCCCGGCTTGGCACCTTGGCCGATGACGATCTCGATGGCGTCGGCCTTGCGCAGGTGATCGGGGTTCATGCCGTAGCGCGAGGGCAGCATCTGGTAGACGAGGAGCTGCGAGTGCTCGCGCTCTTCCTCGGTCATGCCGCCGTCGCCCGTCGTGGTCGACGTGCCGGCTTGCGTCGCGCCGCGCCCCAAAGCTTCCTTCGCCTGACCCGAGAGCGAACCGAAGCTCATGCCGGCGATGGTGATCGGTATTTTGAGCTTGAGGGGCTTCGCCGCGAAACGTCCGCCCAACTCGACGTCGGTTGCGCACTTCTCGCGATAGCCTTCGAGCGGATAGCGGCTCACTGAGGCGCCGAGAAACAGGAGATCGTCGAAGTGGGGCACCTTGCGCTTGGCGCCGCCCCCGCGGATGTCGTAGATGCCAGTCTGTGACGCGCGCTGAATCTCGGCGATCGCGGTCTCGTCGAACGTCGCCGAGCGTCGCGGCGGAGTATGGACCCAGCGATCGTTGCCGCTCATCAGTAGGCCCCGACGTTGTCGATGTGGAAATGGTAGAGCTGGCGCGCGGAGCCGTAGCGCTTGAACTCCGACACGTCGACTTTGCCGCCAACGCCGGCCTTGTCGAGGAGCACGCGCAGGTGCGCTCTGTGCTCGTCGCGCAGCGGCTTCTCGATGCAATCGGCGCCGAGGCTCTGGACCGGCCCGCGCACGAAAAGGCGCGCCTCATAGATGGAATCGCCCAGGGCCTCGCCGGCGCCTTCGAGGACTACGAGGTTTCCGGCTTGCGCCATGAACGCCGACATGTGGCCGACCGAGCCTTTGACGACGATATCGAGCCCGCGATTGGAGATGCCGCAGCGGGCGGACGCGTTGCCGTCGATCACCAACAAGCCGCCGCAGCCCGTTGCGCCCGCGGATTGCGACGCATCGCCTTTGACGTGGACGAGGCCCGACATCATGTTCTCGGCGACGCCGACGCCCGCGCTGCCGTTGATGACGACGGTCGCCTGCTTGTTCATGCCGGCGCAGTAATAGCCGACGTTGCCGTCGATCTCGATGGTCGTGGGCGCGTCGACGCCGACGGCGATGGCGTGGCGGCCACGCGGATTGAGGATCCGGAATTGCGGCTCGGCAGCGCCGGGGGCGAGACCGTGCAGCATCTGGTTGAGCTCACGCAGGCTCGTGACCTCCAGATCGATCGTCTCCACCGCGCGCGTTTCCCGTAGGAGGGTGTCGCCGGCTCTGGCCCGCACGTGCGCCTGCATTTACGTCCGCTTCCAGAAATAGACAGTCGCCGGCTCCGGCTCCCACACCTTCGCCTTCTCGATGCCGGGCAGGCCCGAAAGCGCGCGGTACTCTGACCCGAAGGCGACGTAATCTTCCGTCTCGGCGAGGATCGCAGGCTTGCAGGCGATGGGATCGCGCAACACGCCGAAGCCGTCCTCGGTGGCAACCACGAAGGTGTAGAAGCCGTCGAGATCGGCGAGCGAATGGCGGAGCGCGTCGCCGAGACTCTCGCCCTCGCGCATGCGCCAGGTGAGATAGCTGGCGGCGACCTCGGTATCATTCTCGGTCTCGAACTGCAGGCCGGCCTGCTTCAATTCGCGGCGCAGCGAGTTGTGATTGGACAGCGAGCCGTTGTGCACGAGGCACTGGTCGCGGCCGGTCGAGAAGGGGTGCGCACCGCCGGGGTTGACGGCGGATTCGGTTGCCATGCGCGTGTGCGCAACCGCATGTGAGCCGGCCATGTCGGCGAGCTTGAACTGGCGGGCGACCGCGTCGGGGCGGCCGACCTCCTTGTAAAGCTCCATGCGCGTGCCGGCGCCGATCACCCTGGTGCCGTCGCCGAGGCTGGCGATGAGGTCGCGCGCCTTTTGCTCGGCCTCTTTCGGCACCGCAAGGACGGCGTGCGTGTCGTGGCGTACGACCGGCACGGGAGCCCCGAGCGCATCGGAAAGCTTCCCGGCCAGCGCTTCGAAATCATAGGCCGCCGACCCGGCGCGCACCGTGAGCTTGACGTGCACGTCATCGCCGCCGCCATAGATGGCGAAGCCAGCGCTGTCGGGCCCCCGCTCGCACATGGTCGCGAGCATGGTGGTCATCATTTTGCCGAGGCTCGGTTCGAGCGCCTCGTTCTTGAGAAATAGACCGACGATCCCGCACATGCGGCAGCCGCGCCCCCAATTGATGGCCCAAAGGAAATCCCAACATAGGCAGGCGCTTCCGGGCAGTCAACCAGCAGGAATAAAATTTTCCTGGCACGAAACATGGGGCATTTTACGCTTGTTTCGGCGTGTTAAGCCACATTAAGCGCATGTAAGCGCGTATTGCCGTTATGTGCGCGGGTAGATGATGATCGACAGGTAGGTCATCGGCAACTCGGTCAGCTCTTCAGGACCGTGCAAGCCGGCGGAATCGAAGAACAGGGAGTCCCCCGGTGCCAGCGGGTAGGTCTTGTCGGCGTGGCGGTAGAGCACGCAGCCCGTCAGCATGTAGATGAACTCGACGCCGGCGTGCTGGAACAGCGTGTAGGGCTTTGCCTCCTTGGTCAGCGTGATGAGGTAGGGCTCGACCACGATCTCGCCTGAGATCGAGTGCCCGAGCAGCTCATACTGATGGCCGGCCTTGGTGCCGCGCCGCTCGATCAGCACACCGTGGCTAGCCGGCACAAACGAGCAGTCGCGTTTTTCCTCGTAGCTCGCGAAGAACGACGTCAACGGCACGTTGAGCGCGCGCGCGAGCGCGTCGAGGCTCTCGACCGACGCAGAGACCGTGCCGTTCTCGATCTTGGACAGCATGCCGGCGGAGAGGCCTGCTTGTTCGGCGAGCTCGGCGCCCGTGAGGTCGAGCTTACGCCGCAGGTTGCGCACCTGCGCCCCGATGGCGACGGCGATCGTGATGGTTGCGCTCTGTTGGGGCGCGTTGGATCCGGTCTTCAACTCGCTGCCCGTGCGGGAGACCTGCCGGGACCGAGTTGGCGGGGAAGAGCGTGTGCGTCTCGTCGTCTTTGCGGTCATGAAGGTCCTGCCCACGAATGGCTATTTCTATCATGGCCGCGGCGGGGCAGGTTGTCTCGCCTCTTCAGTCAGCGCCCGCAAATTGGCGCGGGCGGCGACGTGCCGGCCCGCGCCCAGGTCGGGGAGCTTGTATCCTGAAAAACGCCCACGGCCTGTCAACGAGAGGCCTGATTGTGGGTTGGTTCTGCGACCGCATCGACCACGAGGTGAACGGGTAGCTTGGCGAGCCGGCGAACACGGTAGGGCTCGTACGACCAGAGTACGCCGCGAATGAGCCAGTGCGGTTCAGCATCTGCAGTCATCACAATCCCCAGATAGTTTCTCTGGTGGGTCTTTGCGGCGATCGCCTTTGCCGCGTTGCGGCTGCGTAGCACCTCCCCAGTGGCGTCGACGTGCGCCCGCTTCAATTCGTCAATCGCATTGGAAACGATGTCGCGTTGAATCTGAAGCTCACTCGAAGTTGGAAACAAGCCGGGATGCTGGAGGCCGAAGGCCGTGCCCCAGATGCGGGCCACGCTTAGCACGTGAACCTTGGCGTCATTGGCGACCGCAAGCTGGGCAGCCTTGGTCACCGCATTGAGCGAGATCGGACGTCCCTCGGAGGCGAGCAGCACTGCTTTTGCTGCTACGCCCATATCCGGGTCCACGCTCCGACTTGGCTCCCCGTCTTCCAAGCCCATGCACAGCACCTGCGTTTCCTATGTCTTGGTTCCGAGGACACGGTCCTCGACCTTCCTCCACAGGTAGAACGGAAGGTAGGCGAAGAGCACGGCCCACCCGGCCCAATAGTAGATCACCGCGTTGCCGAGTTGCGAGTAGATGAGGCCGCCGTAGAGCCAAATTACGAAATAAAGGGCTGCGAGTGCGAGCGCCACATACTTCATGAATTCGGGAAGTCTGAACGGCCGCCGTAAGTTCGGCTTGTCGTTGCGCAGCAGATAGTAGCCGATCAAAACCGGTATGAACGATACCGTGTAGCCGACGTTGGAGAAGGTGTAGATCTCCACCGCACCGCCCAAGAGCACCACGATCAAGGACGCAATGGTATTGAACCCCATGGCGAGGTGGGGCACGCCATGACTGTTGGTCTTCTGGAAGAAGCGCGGGAACTCGCCATCGAGCGACATCTGATAGAGCGCGCGTCCGGAGCCCATGATGGCGTTCAGCGCCGAGAGCGCGAGTGCCAGGATGAGCATCAGCCCTATGATGATGTCGAGCCAATGTCCGCTCGCGCCGAACGCCTTGCTCGCGAACGTCACGAAGATTGCATTCGGATCGACCAGCGCAGGATCCGCGAGCGCCTTGGCGCCCAGAACGACGAGGAAGGCTATCGGAATTAGAGTGTAGATGAAGACGCCGTAGCCGCCCGAGAGCGTCATGGCGATCTTTGCGTCCTTCTCCGGGTTCTGGCATTCGCCGATATAACAGGCCGACGCCTCCATCGCGATGACGTTCCAGGTCAGGAGGAACGAATATGCGATGTAGGTCGTGAGCCAGCCGTAAGTCTCGCCGTTTGCGCCCTTGAAGTCGGAAAAGAAGCTCGTCCCGTCCAACCTCGGGAAGCCCGCAATCTCGTTGTAATTTACGACGTTAGGGCTCCAGATCCAGGCGACGGCGATGAAGGTGAGCGGGATCATCGACAAGAGGCCAAGAATTGTCGCGGTCATCGCCCCAAAGCGAATGCCGCGATAGGCGATGAAGAAAAACACCAAAATGCCGACGAGCGAGATGACCAGCGTCGAATAGGCGATAGGTGTGTGTATCGGTGTGAAGCTCGCCGTCGTGTCGAGGCCGAAGAGGTTCGCCAAGTAGAGCGACGCAAGGATCATGTTGAGCGGCGCCACCGGAAACCAGCCGAGCCAATAGGCCCAGGCCGTGATGCCGTTGATGTGTTTGGCCGTCGCTGGCCAGCGACCCTTGAACGCCGGATATGCGTAAGCGGGCGAGCCACCAGCCCGATCGGGCATCATTGCAGCGAGTTCGGCGAGGATCAGGCACAATAACCAGCCCGTAAGTGTGAGGACGATTATGGAAGGTATGGAAGACGCGCCGAGCGTGGTCGCCATGACCGGGGCGATGCCGGTCACTAGAATTGTACCGGCGAGACCGATGACGAACGCGCCCCACCAGTTGGTATGCCTATGC
>CAXMLT010000361.1:0-2525 GCA_964194245.1 uncultured Hyphomicrobium sp. | reverse complement strand
AAGCCAATCGGCCTGCCGCACCGGCCCGACAGCCCCATCACGCTCGAGTACGAGCACGCCGCGGTGCAGGCCGCGGTCGGCCACCTGCGCGAGGCCTACGTCGAGCTGCTCGATCGCTTCTACGAGGTCGCGGTTGCACGCTACGGCGACAAGGCGTGGAAGCTTGCGCCGCGGCTCGCGTCGATCGCGTCCTGGGTGGGCTACGATCTCGACGGCCGCACGGACATCAAGTGGACCTTCTCGTTCCTGATCCGCTTGCGCGAGAAGCAGGCGGCGCTGAACGACATCCGCGACCGCTTCCTTGCGCTCAAGAGCGACGTTGGCAGCGGCGCGGAAGTGCAGCGGCTGTCGCGGCAGCTCACGGGCAAGCTCGACCTCGCCATCGCGGCCGTCGACGAGCAGATCGCCGCGCTCGAGCAGATCGGCCCCGGCGGCTTCACACTTGCCGAGGCCGCCAACGCGGTCACGCGCGGGGACAGCTACAACCTCGTCTCCGCCGAGCCGCTGATCGAGCTGTTCGACCAGCTTATCGCGGCGGCACACGATGCAAAATCAAAGCGCGCCATTGCCGGCATCTCGGGGCTATTGCGCGCGAACGGCCTCTCGATGTCGCACATCCACCTGCGCGTCAACGCGGTGCAGATCAACAACGCCTTCCGCGCCTTCGTGCACGAACCGTGGACGCGCGACCTCGGCGAGCGCCAGGCGCTCGCGCGCATCGTCGAGATGATCCGCAACGTCAAGCCGGCGAGCGTCAACTTCGAGACCCTCGACCTCGAGACGGCAACCGCCATCCGCCAGTTCGCGCTCGCGGCGCAGATGGTGAAGCACGTCGATCGCGACACGCCGATCCGCTACCTCATTGCCGAATGCGAGAGCCCGGCGACGATCCTGATCGCGCTGTTCTTCGCCAAGCTGTTCGGCGTCGACAACATCGTCGACATCTCGCCGTTGTTCGAGACGCCCGCCGCTCTCGAGACCGGCCCGCGCCTGATCGAGCGGCTGCTCGTGGAGGACGCCTACCGCGATTACGTGGTCGGGCGCGGCCGGCTGTGCGTACAGACGGGCTATTCGGATGCCGGCCGCTTCATCGGCCAGATCGCGGCAGGGCTCGCGCACGAACGCCTGCACTTCGGCCTCGTCGACGTGGTACACAAGGCCAACCTGCCGGGCGTCGAGACGCTGATCTTCTCCACCCACGGAGAGAGCATGGGCCGCGGCGCCCACCCCGGCCCGCTGCGCCGCCGCCTGCGCTACGTCCTCTCGGGAGAAGCACGCTGGCGCTTCTTCCGCCACGCGCTCCCCGTGAAGCACGAGACGAGCTTTCAGGGCGGAGACGGCTACCTGTTCTTCGGCGACCGGGAGCTCGCGACCCGCGCGCTCGCGACCATCATCATGTCCGGCAAGGACCCGGGCGAGGGCGAGGACCCGTTCTACACGGACATCAATCTCTCGCTCGACTTCCAGCTCCGCCTGCGCGCCTACCAGCAGCACCTCTTCGCCCATCCTGGCTATCGGGCGCTGCTCGGCGCCTTCGGGGCTAACCTCCTGTTCAAGAGCGGCTCGCGTCCCGTGAAGCGCCAGGGCGAGCACACGAGCGACCGCGGCGATCCCGCCCGCATGCGCGCGATCCCCAACAACGCCATCCTCCAGCAATTCGGCTACGTGGCGAACGTGGTGGCGGGCCTCGGCGCCGCCGTCGGCTCGGAGCGCGAGCGTTTCGTGGAGCTGGCCAAGCGCTCCCCGCGACTGCGCATCCTCATCGAGATGATTGCACGCGCTAAGCAGATCTCGAGCCTCAACGCCGTCGTCGCCAACGCCATACCCTTCGACGCGGGCTTCTGGGCGCTGAGGGCCTCCTGGGGCCGGGAGCCGGGCCACGAGGCGGCGTTCAAGACGCTGGCCGCGCGCCTGCTGGAGGACGACCGCGCCGGCGCCATCGACGGGCTTGCCCACCACCTGCGGCTCGATGCCATCGAGCTGCATTCGATTCTCGAGGACATCGGGCTCGAAGGCGGCAAGATCCCCGACAATCACCGGCTCGAGCTCGACCTCCTGCAGGCAATCCGGCTCGCGCTCATCATGCGCATCTTCATCCTCGCCGCGCAGCTTCCGCGCTTCACGCCGACGAACGAGGTCTCCTACGACCAGATCTTCCAGTGGGCGATCGGGCTCGAGATCCCGGCGGTGGTGCAGATCGTGCGGCAGGCGTTCCCACGGCGGAGCCTCGGCGCGCACGACGCAGCGGCGTTCGACGAGCCGGCGACCTACCGGCCGCACGGCATCGACGACTACGGCCGCATCGAGACGGAGATCCTCGAGCCGATGGAGCAGGCCTACGAGTTCGTGCGCGAGATCGGCACCGGCATCTCGCACCACTGGGGCGCCTTCGGGTGACGGATGGCAAGCCTCCACGGTCTCGCGGCGTTTCCGTCCGAGGAAGAACGAGGGAGCGCGGGCGCCGAAGCGCTGCGTTCTAGTTTTCCGGGCAGCCTTGTCATGGCGGAGCCATGCTTCGCATGGAC
>CAXMLT010000360.1:0-2707 GCA_964194245.1 uncultured Hyphomicrobium sp. | reverse complement strand
GTGCATACGGTATGTCTCCCGGCAGATTCTACGCAGGAGCACGCATGCGCTTTGAGCGCACGGAACTGGATGGGGCCTGGCTCATTGCGCTCGAGCCCGCCAGCGATCAGCGAGGCTTTTTTGCGCGCACCTTCTGCACGCGGGAATTCGCCGAGCACGGTCTCAAGACCATGTTCGTGCAGCACAGCACCTCCTACTCGACGAAACGCGGAACGATCCGCGGCATGCACTTCCAACGCGATCCGGCCGCGGAAGTGAAGGTCGTCAATTGCGTGCGCGGAGCGATCTACGACGTCATCATCGACCTTCGCAGGGGCTCGCCAACCTACCGGCGCTGGCAGGGCTTCGAGCTCTCGGCCGAGAATCGCCGGCGCCTTTACATTCCGGCCGGATACGCCCACGGCTTCCAGACGCTGGCCGACGATGCCGAGGTGGAATACCTGATCTCGGAGTTCTACGACCCCGACAAGGCGGCCGGCGTGCGCTACGACGATCCGGTGTTCTCGATCGCCTGGCCCCTGACGGTAAGCTCAATCTCCGACAAAGACCGGTCGTGGCCCGACTACGTCGAGGCCGCCCGATCCTGATCGGCCTTGCCGAGCAGGCCGTGCGCAAGGAGAAGATCGGCCGCAGCCCGGATCTTGGTGAAGGGCAGGCTAGCGCGCTCCGCGATGTCGAGCAGGGAGTGCCCGCCGTCGGACAGGTTCAGCACCCAAAGCATCGCCATCTGCTGCTCCGGCGCATCTTTGTGTCCGCCTGCGGTGGCGTATAAGCCTCGCCGGCCGAGCTGCGGCTCGCATTTGGGATTGAGGTTCAGGAAAGAGCCATCCCTCTCGAATATGTCGATCACCGCCAACAGAATCTGGCACGAGAGCTCCAGGTGCTCGGGCTGGATGAAATCGAGATTGTCCGCGCTCGTATGATATTCGGGGAATGTCGCGAACTGGCTGCGCTGGAGCAGCCCCACCGGCAGATTGAATCCCGGCGAGCAGAACTGACGCTCGTCATATCCATAGGGCGAAAACTCGACGATGCGCGCGGCGGGCGCCAAGTGGCGCAGCACGTGCGTCATGGCCCGATCGACCAAAGCGTCGCCTCTGCGGCTCTTCTTGTAGGTGGGCCCACCGGCATCGCCGACGCATGAGACCGCGAGCCCTCCCTTTATGCGGTCGACGCGCGCCTCGTTCCGCGCGAGCCACGTGATGGCGCCGATAGTGCCGGGTGCGAACAGGAACCGGTAGCTGTATCGCGTCGACATGTAGCGCAGATGCTGCGCGACATAGGCCAGCAGCGCCAGGCCCGAGCAGTTGTCGTTTGCAAGCGACGGGTGGCAGATGTGCGCTGTCAGCAGGATTTCTTCCGCCCGCTCGCCTTCGTGCAGAAACTCGGCGTACGTCAGGTGTCCGTCCGCGAGCGTCGTATCGATGACGACCTCATAGTCGCCGTCGACCAGTTGTGCGAGCCCGTCGTGCGCGATGCAGAAACCCCACGATTCCGAATAGTAGGAAGTGCGGTAGGGGATGAGGCGCGGTTGCTCGGGGAGCGAGTGAAGGTGTTGCTTCAGCTCGTCCAGCGAAAGAGTGCGATGCACCGGAACGCTGTAGTTCACGACCTCCAGGTTCGACCGATGGAAGTCGATCACCTTGCGGCCGGTGGGGTCTTTCACATAGGCGTCGCGGATGTTCCATTCACGAGGAACCGTCCAATCGAAGACCTGCGTCCCCGTTGGCACCTCGTGCACGGTCAGGGGAATATGCCGTCCGAGAATGTCGAGCGACGCGCGCACGCCGTTGCCGGTGATGCTGCGGCAAATCGGATAGAGCTGCGAAGCGATGTCATAGATGATGGCACCGCTGCCTTTGGCGTCGCACTTCCACGAATTCTGTGACGTTTGCTCCATGGCTCGCGCGCCGGTCACCGTTACGCCGCCGCAGACCCCGTATGCCGCAACTCGCTATCGAGCAGGCCTTCGCTCATCAGCATCTGGATATGGCTGATCCGCTGGTAGCGCGGTCCCTCGAATTCCTCGAGCGTCAGGCCCGAGCTTCGGTAGGCCGCGTAGACTTGCTCCGCACCCTTGCGCACGTCCCATCCCGGCTTGAAGGAGGGAAGCAGCTTGGCGATCTTCTCGAAGCTCACGCGATAGGATCGCGTGTCGGGGCCCGCATCCTCGGCGAACTCGAGGCGCGCGCGTGGCACCACCTCGGCAACGACCTGCGCGATCTGGCGAATGCGGTAGTTATGCGCGGTCTGGCCCACGTTGAAGGCCTGGTTCGAGACGACTTCGATCGGCGCCTCGAGCGCCGCAATGAACGCCCGAGAAATGTCCTCGATATGCACGATCGGCCGCCAGGGTGAGCCGTCGGATTTGAGATAGATCTGGCCCTTCGTGGTCGCCCAGGCGACGAGGTTGTTCAGCACGATATCGAAGCGCATGCGCGGCGAGAGCCCATACGCCGTTGCCGGCCTGAGGAATGTCGGCGAGAATGTCTCGTCGGCTAATCTGGCGATGTCACGCTCGGCCGCGACCTTGGATTGGCCATAGGCCGTAACCGGATTGACCACTCCGGTTTCATCGATCATCCCTTCCCCGGCCTTGCCATAGTTGCTGCACGAGGAGGCCAGCAGGAATCGCTTGACGCCCTGCTTCTTGGCGAGCGCTGCCACATGCACGCTGCCGCGGTGATTGATATCGAGCGTTACCTCC
>CAXMLT010000359.1:0-4494 GCA_964194245.1 uncultured Hyphomicrobium sp. | reverse complement strand
GATGTAGTCCTTGAAGCGGCCCGGCACCGTGCGCCACGTGGTGTGTGCGACGCCGAGCACGCGGTAGCAGTCGTCGATGGTGTTGGCGATGACGCGGAACGCGTAGATGTCGGAGAGCTGCTCGAGGCTGATCTGCTTGTTCGCCATCTTGCGCCAGATGGCGTAGGGCTTCTTCTCGCGCCCCGACACCTCTGCGTTGATGCCGACCTCGACGACTTTTGCCGCAAGGGCCGCGTGGATCTCCTCCACCAGGCCCTTGTTGGATTTGCGCAGCTCGGAAAGCTTTGCGGTGACGGCGGCGTAGGCCTCCGGATGCAGCCAGCGGAAGGCGTGGTCCTCCAGCTCCTCGCGCATCGCTTCCATGCCCATACGGCCGGCAAGCGCCGCGTAGATGTCGAGCGTCTCCTCCGAGATGCGCTGGCGGCTGTCGGGCTTCATGTGCTCCAGCGTGCGCATGTTGTGCAGCCGGTCGGCCAGCTTCACGAGCAGCACGCGGATGTCTCTGGAGATGGCGACGAGGAGCTTGCGGAAGTTCTCCGCCTGCTCGGCCTTCTTGGTGACGAGGTCGAGGCGGCGGATCTTCGTCAGCCCGTCGACGAGGGTGCCGATCTCCGGCCCGAAGAGCTGGTCGATCTCCGCCCGCGTGATGGGGGTATCCTCGATGACGTCGTGCAGCAGCGCCGTCACGATGGTGGCGTCGTCGAGCTTCAGGTCGGTGAGGATGGCCGCGACCTCGAGCGGGTGGGAGAAGTACGGGTCGCCGGAGGCACGCTTCTGGGTGCCATGGGCCTTCATGGCGTAGACGTAAGCGCGGTTGAGAAGGGTCTCGTCCGCCTTCGGATCGTAGCTGAGAACTCGTTCGACGAGCTCGTACTGCCGCATCATGGCCCGCCACGCTCCCTGGGCGGACGCCATCGGAAAGCGAAAATGCCTCCTCCGGCACTGCTAGCGACCGGCGCCGCCAAGGGAGACGCCGGTAACTAAGGCTCAGCGCACCCGGTCGCGATCCCGATCACGCTCACGCTCACGGCCGCCGCCGTTGGGGCCACCGTTCGCGGACGGCTCCGTCGGGGTCATGCTTTCGAGGCCGCGCAGAAGCTGCTCCTCGGTCATCACGTCAACGACCGCGTCGCTCGTCTGATCGTCGCGGCCAAGGACGGGGGCGCGGCGATCCGGCGGCATGAGCGGAGCCGCTACGGCTTCCGGCTCGTCCACCTCGACGTTCTTCTGGATGGAATGGATCAGCGACTCGCGCATATCCTCGGGTGGGATGGTGCGATCGGCGATCTCGCGCAGCGCAATCACCGGATTCTTATCGTCGTTCACCGGCACGGTAATCGCGCTGCCGTCGGCGATGGAGCGGGCGCGATGCGCGGCGAGCAGAACCAGCTCGAAGCGGTTCGGCACCTTGTCGACGCAGTCTTCAACTGTCACGCGTGCCATGATCGAGCACCCCTCTGGTCCCTGGCGGTCTGACTTGGGAGACGAAGTGCGGCGCCAGCAAGCCGGCAACGCGGCGCGACCTCGTCGCTCCTAGTCGCATGAAACGTTGGGCGAATCAAGCGAGGGTCCCCTCAATTGACGGCGGCATGCGGTCATCCTGTCGCCACCAAGATCCGCATATTCACATTTATTGTTGGTATATGTGGTGGTCCAGGGCGGAAAGCCTCTTAAGAGTGGCCATTGCGTACAGGTGCGTTGTGCGCCACATTGTCGCAAAATTGCCAACCGCTTGAATGTCTTGCTAAAGGTCACGTGCCAAGCAGCGCCCTGTCGGCTTCGTCCCAGTTCGTTGCGACTTTCAGAAAAACCACTTCAAGCGCTCCTTGGCGCGCGCGGCCTTAAAGGGTGAAGGAATGCATTTCTATCCAAACGAACGGATTGCTCTGTTTATCGATGGGGCCAACCTCTACGCCACCGCCAAATCGCTCGGTTTCGACATCGACTACAAGCGGTTGCTGACACACTTCCGCGCAAAGGGTCAGCTCGTCCGCGCGCTCTACTACACCGCGTTGGCCGAGGACCAGGAGTATTCCTCCATCCGGCCGCTGATCGACTGGCTCGACTACAATGGCTTCACCATGGTGACGAAGCCGACGAAGGAATTCACCGACGCCACCGGCCGGCGCAAGGTAAAGGGCAACATGGATATCGAGCTGGCGGTGGACGCCATGCGTCTTGCCCAGTCGCTCGATCATGTCGTGCTCTTCTCCGGCGACGGCGATTTCCGCAGCCTCGTCGCCGCCCTGCAGCAGATGGGCAAGCGTGTCAGCGTCGTCTCAACGTTGCAGACACAGCCGCCGATGGTTGCCGACGAGTTGCGCAGGCAGGCGGATCAGTTCGTCGACATCGCCGACCTCGAGCAGCTCATCTGCCGCGATCCGGCAACGCGCGTAGACCGCGGTGGCACGCGCCCCGCCGGCCGCGGCCCGAACTACGCGCCGCGAGAGCCCGGCTACCAGGACAACGACGACCTCTCCGAAGAGGTCTGATAGGCGCATCTCACGATGGCAGCGCAGACTTCGGCAGCCGAACTTGCGGAGCCGCCGAAGCTGTGCGCGCTGTGTCCGCGGCTCGTCGGTTTTCGCGAGCTGAATCGCGCCAAGGCACCCGACTGGTACAACGGCGCGGTGCCGTCGTTCGGCGATCCGGCCGCACGCGTGCTGATCGTCGGCCTTGCACCGGGACTCAACGGAGCTAACCGCACGGGCCGCCCCTTCACCGGCGATTACGCGGGCGGGCTGCTCTACGGCACGCTCCTGAAGTTCGGCTTTGCCCGCGGTGAGTACGCGGCGCGAGCCGACGACGGGCTTGAACTCCTCGACTGCATGATCACCAACGCCGTGCGCTGTGTGCCTCCCGAGAACAAGCCGACGCCGGAAGAGGCCGCGACCTGCCGAGGATTTCTCAAGGCGCGGTTCGCGGCGCAGTCCAACCTGCAGGCGATCGTGGCGCTGGGCCGCGTCGCGCACGACAACACGCTCGCCGCCTTCGGATGCCGAAAGGCGCTGTTTCCGTTCGCCCACGGGGCCCAGCACGCGCTTCCCAGCGCCCCAGCACTCTTCGACAGCTTCCATTGCTCGCGCTACAACACCAACACCGGACGTCTCACGACGGAGATGTTCCACGCGGTGTTTGCTGCGGTTCGAGGTATGCTCCCCGAGACGACGCCCGCTGCCCAAGTCAAACCCGGCGGCGGGAAGGGATCGAGCACGGTGCGCTATTGAAATTGAGAAGCATGGCGTTGCCCGGCTCCTGCGTTCATTGCGTTGCGTGTACGCTCGAGCCAAGGCTGCGCCAGGCGTTTAAGGCTCGGTTAGACTCGATCGGTATTTTGTCGGGGACGTGCCCCTAGAGAGAGGCTCGACCATGGCGATCGAAATTGCCCCCGAGAAGGTGGCCCACGTCATCATCAAGGCGCGCGAGTACGACGCCAAGGTCGGCGCCTGGAACGACACGCGTGAGGAAGGCGATGCCGAGGAGGATCCGAGCGCGATCCTCGAGGATTTTGCCGACGATCCCACGCGCGCCGAGCTGATCGGCTTCATCGAGGCGCTCAACTACGACGAGCAGGCAAATCTCGTGGCGCTTGCGTGGCTCGGGCGCGGCACGTTCGAGAAAGAGGAGTTCGCGGAAGCCGTCGAGACGGCCCGGTCCGAGCGCATCAACGCGACCGCGAACTATCTCATTGGCATTCCCATGGTGGCCGATTTTCTCGAGGAAGGCCTCGAGAAGATGGGCTACTCCGTCGATGAGATCGAGAACGACGTGCGCTAGGCGCCACCTCGGCGGCGCGAGGGATCCAACCAAGCGAGCACCTCGACCGCGTGCGCTTCCGGCGGATGCACGGGGTAGAACACGTGCCCGATGCGCCCATCGCGCACGTAAAGTGTGAGCCGCCTCAGATAAGGCGCTCCACCCGCCTCGAACGTCGGCAGGCGCAATGCCTTCTGCACGCGAAAGGCAGCATCGCTGAGTAGCGGAAACGGGACGGCGAGCCGGGTGCTCAGCTCAAGCTGATGTTCGGTGTCCTGTGTGCTCAGGCCAAACACCTCGATGCCGAGTGCCTGGAAGGCCACGTAGGCGTCGCGGAAGCCAGCCGTCTCCGGCGTCGAGCCGTGCGCGCCTGCGATGTCGTCCCAGCCCTGCGGATCGGCGAGCCCGGGGCGCCCTGTCCACGGATAGACGTAGATAATCGCCGCCTCCGGCAGCGTGCCGAGGTTGACCTCGCCGCCGCGTGTCGAAGGGAGCGCAATGTCGGGTAGCCGCGTACCGGGCACGAGGTGCGCTGCGCGACCATCGTCGGCGGGCGCCGGTGCCGGGCTCATCGACGATGGGCCTCGAGCCACGCCAACAAGTCGGCCGCGTTCCGGTCCGGCGGAAACACCGGATAGAACACCTTGGTGATGCTGCCGCCGTCGATGATCATGGCGAGGCGCTTGATGAGGGTGAGGCCACCGACCTCCATGGTCGGCAGCCTGTCTCTTATACACA
>CAXMLT010000358.1:0-2421 GCA_964194245.1 uncultured Hyphomicrobium sp. | reverse complement strand
CCTCCATGCTTAGCGCAATGCGTCCGAATCTTAGCGCCTTAGCCATTGCACACAGGCCTTGAAAAGGTGAGAACAAACCGCTAAATCTATGTCCGCTAAGTAACGTTATAGGACGTGGTAGCATGAGCGAGAAAACCGCCCAGCTCGTTCCCGTTTCCGAGACGCCCCTCCCCGCACATCTCGTTGCTGGTGCCAAGTCCTACATGGCGGTGGCGCGCGCTAAGCGCACACGCGAGGCCTACGCTCGAGCCTGGGCTTTCTTCATCGCCTGGTGCAAAGCCAACGGCCGGCAACCCCTTCCCGCACTTCCCGAAACACTCGCCGCCTGGATGACCGCCTTAGCCGATGGCGATCAAGGGCCCCCGCGCGCCCGGCGCACCATCAATCAGTACCTCTCGGCCGTGATTGTCGCCCATCGCAACGGCCGGCTTCCCCTTCGACCGCAAGCACCCCCTCATTGCAGAGACCTGGCGTGGCATCTCCAACGCCAAGGCGAAGACGGAAGTCGATCGCGCGGCACGCCCACTCGTCTCGATCGATCTGCGGGATTTGTTGCGCGGCCTGCGCCTCGACATTCCTGCGGATGCTCGGGACGCGGCTCTGCTCTCCGTTGGCTGGGCTGCAGCCTTGCGGCGCTCCGAGCTCGTCGGCCTCGATTGGCAGAAGCTCGGCGATGGCACCGGCTTCGTGATTGTGGACGAGCGCGGCGTCGTCGTGACGCTGGCGCAGTCGAAGTCCTCACAGGCCGAAGCTGTGACGGTTGTCATCCCTTCAGCCGACATGCCGACCGCCTGCGCCGCCCTCGAGGCATGGGCGGACGTGGCGAAGCTGGATCCAGGGCAGCCTGTGTTCCGTCCGGTCGACCAGCGCCAGATCATCGGCGAAGGCCGGCTGACCGATCGCAGCGTCGCGCGCATCGTCAAATCGCGCCTGCACGCATTGCTCCGGTTGCGTGGCAAGACCAAAGCTGAAGCTCACGAGCTCGTGGCTCGGTTCTCCGGTCATTCCATGCGGGCGGGCTACGTCACGTCGGGCGCAGCCATGGATATACCCAGCTATCGTCTACAGCAGCACGCGCGCCACAAGTCCTCTGCCATGGTCGCGGTGTACGTGCGCGAAGCAGAAAAGTGGACTAAGAGCGGACTGAAGGGCATCGGCTTTTGATCCGTGATCGGCCTACCTGTCCCTCGCCACCCGATCGCAGTCGGCGTAGATTGCGCCGCGCGGAAGCATGAGGAGGCGACCCAGATGGATCAAAAAATATTCAGCGACATGATGGAGCAGCAGCGTCAATTCTACGGGAAGCTGCAACGAGCGATTGCTCCTCACACCGAGTGGATGACGAAGTTTGCGCAGCAGGTGCCGACTATCGACCCGGCCGTGTTTGAGAACTTGCAAAAGTCTAAGGCGGCAATCGAGGCTGCTATGGCTGAGCATGTGAAGAACATTCAGGCGTACGAAGAGGCTTTGAAGCCGCAGATGCAGAAGATGCAGGATACCGCGACGGCTGCCATGGCTTCGCAGTTAGAAGCCGTCAAGGCGGCTTCCGGGCCCCTGCTCGACTGGATGAAACAATCAGGCCAAGTCTTGGGAACGCAAATGAAGGCGTTCGGCGACGCGATGGAGAGTGCGACGAAAGCCTGGGCGGCGTCAGGCGGCAAGGGTGAGCCCGAGACGAAAGACTGAAAGGCACAAGAGTTTCGACCAAGTTGAGGAGGACGGGCAGAGGGACTAATAATGGCTCTGCTGGAGGTCGTGTCCCTTTTCCCCCTCCGGCACCACGGCCATTCGCAAGGGCTGTTGGATGAGGCCCTTACCTCAAAGGCCGCCGAGCACTGGCTCGCTCCGCGGCCTCTTTGTCAGCTCGACATTTCTGCATAATGCGGGCCGTCCTTTCCCGGCATCGCTGACCGCATCTGGGCACACGAGTGACGGGACCGGCGTACACGATCATGTGTGCTCGCCTGCGCGGCTCGCGAGCAGGCTAAATCAAGCCGGAGATCTAACCGCAGCCGCATAGATGCGAAGGGTGCAAGGACAAGCTGCCAGACCCCAGAAAAAGCCCCACCGGATCGCTCCAGCAGGGCTTTCCAAATTTGCTAGTCAGCGACTTACTGGAGACCGTTCACCCAGTTGTCGACATCCTTCTTCACTTGGTCCTTCGCGGTGCCGTAGCGGGCCTGGATCTTGCCCTCGAGCTGCTCGCGATTGCCGTTGATCTGCGCGAGGTCGTCGTCGGAAAGCTGGCCCCACTTCTCTTTGACCTTGCCCGAGAACTGCTTCCAGTTCCCCTGAACGCGATCCCAATTCATCGCCTGATCCTCCGAGTATGTGTTTCTAGGAAGTCTCTCTAGAACGAAGAGTGTATCCTTTTGTTCCCGTCGATGAGAAAGCCCCGCCATCGCTGACGGGGCTCAGTCT
>CAXMLT010000357.1:0-4543 GCA_964194245.1 uncultured Hyphomicrobium sp. | reverse complement strand
CATGAATCCTCGCTGGCGGGAACGGCTCGGTCCCGATCACATGCTGGAGCTGAAGGAGCTTGGGCGCCTGTCGGACACGGCGCTGACGCGCGAAGCGGAGATCGAGCTCAACGAGGCGGGCCTGCCCTCGACCTTCGTACCCGGCCGCAATCTGCTCTTCTTCACCTACGCGGCGGCGGTCGCCTACCGGCGCGGCATCCGCACCCTCGTCGGCGGCATGTGCGAGACGGACTACTCCGGCTATCCCGACTGCCGCAACGAGACGCTGCAAACACTCGCCAAGTCGATCTCGCTCGGCATGGACGCGGAGTTCGTGATCGAGACGCCACTCATGTGGATCGACAAGGCCGCTACCTGGGCGCTTGCGGACAAGCTCGGCGGCGCGCCCCTCGTCGAGCTCATCGTCGAGGACACGCACACCTGCTATCTCGGCATCCGGTCACGCCGTCACCCGTGGGGCTACGGCTGCGGGCATTGTCCGGCGTGCGACCTGCGCGCCAAGGGTTTCGAGAAATGGCAAGCCGCGAAGAAGAGCTGATCCACGCCGTCGATCGCGCTCTCGCCGAAGACTGGGAGACCGCGCACGCGATCGCCCAGCGGCACGAGGGCAATGCGGCCGCGGATTGGCTGCACGCCGTGCTGCACAAGATCGACGGCGATGCCGGCAACAGCCGCTATTGGTACGGATGCGTTGCACATACGTTTGAGGAGTATGCTGATCCGCGAGCGGAGCTGGCGGCGATCCGGGCGACACTTCAAAATTAAGCCAGCGGGAAACTGCCGATTGCCTCCCGGCCGTCGCCAAGCCTAAGTTCATCATCGCTTTTTCGAATGCAGCCCGAGCGCGGTCATGCGCTGTCTATTTGTCACCATCGCCTTTCTCTTGGCCTCCGGCACGCTTGCCTTCGCCCAGGATGATTTGTGGCATCCGCCGCCAGACCACCTCACCATCGGATACGAAGGTGAAGGCAAGGTCGACATTTCACCCCAGGCCTGCGACGCCTTTGTCAGAAAAAACGCATTGTGGTCGGAGGACGAAATCTTTGACGGCGCAAGGGAGGTTTGTGCGGCCCGGAAGCGTCACCTTCTCGCCTATGAAGCGCTGCAAAAAAGCTACGCGGAGCTGCGGGAGCTTCTCCTCACCCGCCACGGCATCGATTCAGGGCCGCCAATCAAAAGTTTCGGGGTCATGATCAGAAGCTGCATCGACCATAAATTCGGTTTGTCGGACGGCGGGCACAACATTCGCAGCGACATCATCCCCAACGACGACGCAGCGACGTGCCTGAAGATCGGCAAGGAGCTTCTCGACGCGGAGACCGAGTGGTTCAAGGTCGGGTTCACAGTCTCCCACCCGGCGCCCTGATTGGGGGCATCACAAACGCTGGGCATCTTCCATTAAGCTCGGCCCGACGCGGCGGTTGCCGCTGGCGGCGCAGACATAAGCTCCCGCGCTTTCTGGCTCTCGATTGGACCAAACCCATGCTGCGCATTTGCCTTTCAACTCTTGCACTGCTGCTCGCCTCAAGCGCCTACGCCAAGGACGAAGCGCGCAAACCGCTCCCGGACCACCTCACCTTCGGCTACGACGAGGAGGGCAAGGTCGACGCCACGCCCGCCGCCTGCGAGGCCGTCGTCAAGGAGACGGTCGAATGGGGGCCGGAGGAAACCAAACAGGCCGTCAAGGATGTGTGCGCGGCGCGCAAGCGCCACATCGAGGCCTACGCCGCCATCCAGAAGAGCTACAAAGCGCTGGCGAAGGAGATCGAGCCGGACCATCGCATCGATCCGGCCTCCGCCGTGACTGCGTTCAAAGCCATGGTCAAGGATTGCATCGACCACAAGACGAGCCTGACGACCGGCGGCCATAACATCATGATCGACATCATTCCCAACGACATTGCGACCGCGTGCCTGAACATCGGCAAGACCGTTCTCGACAACGAGACCTACTGGTTCACGCACGGGGGCATGCAGGTCCGCTCCTCTCCCTGATGCAGCTCGATGCGCGGCTGCGGCGTGGTGTCTAGTTTCTGAAACGTTCTGCGCGGGCGGCGCAAAGCGGCTAAAATTCGCTCGTTAGCCCCCTCGCAACCTTCCCCGTGCGATCGCATATCGCGACCGAGGGCCAGCGACATCTCAGGAGACACGTTCATGGGTGATTCCACCAAAGGCGACATGAGCAAGGTCGCCGCGCGCCGCAAGGCGCCGCTCGAGACCCCCACCGACCTCAAATCCAATTCGGTGAAAGATATTTCGGCAGCTCTCACTTCAATGCTTGCCGACACCTTCGCGCTCTACGTCAAGACCAAGAACTTCCACTGGCACATGTCCGGGCCGCACTTCCGCGACTACCACCTGCTCCTGGACGAGCAATCCGACCAGATCTTCGCCATGACCGATCCGCTCGCCGAGCGCGTACGCAAGATCGGCGGCACGACGATCCGCTCCATCGGCCACATCGACCGCTTGAAGCGCGTCGAGGACAACGACGCCGATTTCGTCGACGCTCAGGACATGCTGGCGGAGCTACGCGAGGACAACAAGAACCTCGTCGCGCGCATGCGCGAGATCCACGACCTTTGCGATGAGGGCCGCGACGTCGCCACCGCGAGCCTGATCGAGGTCTGGATCGACGAGACTGAGCGGCGCCTGTGGTTCCTCTACGAGACGACCCGGCCGAGCCACGTCGGCTGACGGGCGGCCTCGCTGCACAATGTTTGATTTGAGCTGAGACAGGGGGACGCAATCGCGTCCTCCTCGCTTGGCGTTTCGACACCTCGACACTGGAGGAGCCTATGGCCCTGCAAGCCACTCATTCCGACAAGGCCGTTGCGAATAAGGGCGCGCTGCCCAAGCGACGCTTCGGACGCACGGACATGCAGATCACGCCCGTCGGCTTCGGCGCCTGGGCCATCGGCGGCGGCGACTGGGCGGTCGGATGGGGCGCGCAGGACGACAAGCAATCGATCGCCGCCATCCGTCATGCGGTCGAGCGCGGCGTCAACTGGATCGACACCGCCGCGATCTACGGCCTCGGGCACTCCGAGGAGGTCGTGCGCGAGGCGCTGAAGGAGATCCCGCGCGAACGGCGCCCTTACGTGTTCACCAAGTGCGGCCTCGCCTGGGACGAGAACGACCGCAAGGCGATGCCGAAGCAGGTCGGTGCGCCCGCCAGCATCCGACGTGAGCTCGAGAACTCGCTGCGCCGGCTCGGCCTGGAACGCATCGACCTCTACCAGATGCACTGGCCGGCCAAGGACGGAACGCCGATCGAGGAGTATTGGCGCACGCTGCTCGACCTCAAGGCGGAGGGAAAGGTACGCGCCGTCGGTCTGTCGAACCACAACGTGGCCCAGCTAGAGGCGGCCGAGCGCGTCGGCCACGTTGATACGCTGCAGCCTGCGTTCTCCGCGATCCGCCGCGAGTTTGCGGCCGCCGAGCTGCCGTGGTGCCGCGAGCACGAGACCGGCGTCATCGTCTACAGCCCCATGCAGGCCGGCCTGCTGACCGGCGCTTTCACCGAGGCGCGGGCGAAGGCGCTTCCCGCCGACGACTGGCGGTCGCGCAGCGATGAGTTCACCGGAGAGAAGCTCAAGCGCAACCTGAAGCTCGCCGATACGATGAAGACGGTGGCGGATCGGCACGGCACGACCACAGCTTCCGTCGCCGTCGCCTGGACGCTCGCGTGGCCCGGCGTGACGGGCGCCATCGTCGGAGCGCGCGCTCCCAAGCAGATCGACGGATGGATCGGCGCCGCGACGCTCAACCTCACCCGCGCGGACCTCGACGAGATCGCTGCGACGATCAAGGCAACGAGCGCCGGCGCGGGTCCGGCACTTCCGCCGGCGCGCTGACGGACGGCATCACCAGCATGGCGCGTTCCGGTTGGTCACGTAGCGCGAGCGGCGGCAGAAGGGGCGATAGTAGATCTTCTGCTTGGCCTCCGCTTCGCTTGCCTCGGCGGGGCTCGGCTTGGCGTGCTGAGGCGAGGCGATCTCTCCTTGCGCGCCGGCGGCGTCGTGGCCCTCAGCCAGGCACGTGCCAGCGACCACGAGCAGAGCCGAGACTGCGAGGGCCGGTGTTGTTCTAAATCGCATCATGGCTCCAAGGTCCCCGTGGTGGCCACGGATGTTATATTATCCGACACTATTCGGCGTCAAGGCGAGACAGCGCCTCGGCTCACGACGTGAGGTTTTTCGCCTCCCGCTTGATCCAATGGTCCCGCAGCTCTACGGATGCCCGATGTACGCGGTGAAGGAGATTTTCTACACGCTGCAGGGTGAGGGCGCGAACACGGGCCGCGCCGCCGTATTCTGCCGCTTCGCCGGCTGCAATCTGTGGTCGGGGCGCGAGCAGGACCGCGCCGACGCCCAGTGCCGCTTCTGCGACACCGACTTCATCGGCACGGACGGCGATGGCGGTGGCCGCTTTGCAACCGCCGAGGAGCTTGCGGCCGCGTGCGCCAAGACTGCTGCCGACGCCGGCCCGGATCTCATCGTCCTCACCGGCGGCGAGCCGATGCTGCAGGTCGACGAGCCGC
>CAXMLT010000356.1:0-7162 GCA_964194245.1 uncultured Hyphomicrobium sp. | reverse complement strand
AAGCCGGTCGGCAAGGACAGCTCGCTCAAGACCTGGAACGGCGATCAGTGGAAGATCGGCGGCGGTACGGCCTGGGGCTGGTATTCATACGATCCGGTCCTGAATCTCTTCTACCACGGCACCGCCAACCCTTCGACCTGGAACCCCGCGCAGCGCGCAAGTGTAGACGGCAAGCCGCTGGACCAGAAATGGACCATGTCGATCATCGCGCGCAACCCCGATACGGGCGTGGCCGCCTGGGCCTACCAGATGACGCCGTTCGACCAGTGGGATTATGACGGCGTCAACGAGATGATCCTTGTCGACGACATGGAGGTTGAAGGCGCGAAGCACAACGTCCTCGTCCATTTCGACCGCAACGGGCTCGCATATACCCTCGATCGGAAGACGGGCATCCCACTGGTCGCTGAAAAATACGATCCCGCTGTCAACTGGACCACGGGCGTCGATCTCGATCCCAAGAGCGCGACCTACGGCCGTCCCGCCGTCGTGGCGGCAAAGTCGACCTTCTTGAATGGCCCCGACGTCAACACCACCGATATCTGCCCCGCCGCTCTCGGCACCAAAGACGAGCAGCCGGCCTCGTATTCGCCGCTGACCAAACTCTTCTACGTGCCGACCAACCACGTCTGCATGGATTACGAGCCGTTCAAGGTCGAATACACGGCGGGTCAACCCTATGTGGGCGCGACATTGTCGATGTATCCGCCGAAGAACGATCAACACATGGGCAACTTCATTGCGTGGGATGCGGCCAAGGGCAAGATCGTCTGGTCGAAGCCGGAGCAGTTCTCGGTGTGGTCGGGCGTTCTCACCACCGCCGGAGGCATTGCCTGCTACGGAACCCTCGAAGGATACCTGAAATGCATCGATCAAAAAGACGGCAAGGAGCTCTACCGGTTCAAGACCCCCTCCGGCATCGTCGGCAACGTGTTCACGTATGAACACAAGGGCAAGCAGTTCATTGGCGTGTATTCGGGCGTCGGAGGCTGGGCCGGGATAGGCCTCGCCGCGGGACTGACCGATCCGACCGACGGATTGGGAACGGTGGGTGGTTACGCCGGTCTCAGCGAGTACACCGCTTTGGGCGGATCTCTGACCGTGTGGACACTTCCCTAGGTCAGGATAGCCGGGGATCGGTGCGCCGATGCCGGCCCCCGGCTCGTTCGCCTCATCAGCCGCGACATACGGGAACCTTTCTACCAACGCCGCATCAAACGTTTCAGAGCGTATAATTTTTGAGGATCACAGCCATGGCCGCCGTGCACGCCCAACGATATGACAGCCCCGACGAATCGGATCTCGTTCAGCGCGCCGCGCGCGGTGACGAGACGGCCGTTCGGATCATCATACAGACGCACAACCGCCGGCTTTACCGGGTTGCGCGCAGCATCGTCCGCGACGGGGCCGAAGCCGAGGAGGTGTTGCAGGAAGCGTACCTGCGCGCGTTTCGTGCGCTAGCCGGATTTCGCGGCGATGCAAGCCTTGCAACCTGGCTCACCCGTATCGTGATCAATGAGGCTTTGCAGCGGGAACGCCGCCAATCGCAACTATCCGCCTCGCAAATTGAGCCGCCAGACCAAAGGGCGAGCCAGGTCATTCCTTTTCCATTCAGCGGCGGCCCTGCAGCCGACCCGGAGCGGGCCATGGCCCAGCGACAACTTTGCCAACTGGTCGAGCGCGCGATCGACGAATTGCCGCATGACTTTCGGACGGTTCTCGTCGCGCGGGTGGTCGAGGGCATGAGTGTTGAGGAAACGGCGGTGACGTTCGGGATCCGCCCGGAGACGGTCAAGACGCGGCTGCATCGGGCAAGACGCATGCTGAGGACGGCGCTCGCCGACCACATCGGTCCGCTTTTCACCGATGTGTTCCCATTCGAAGGTCAACGCTGCGAGCGGATCACCGATGCTGTCGTGAAGCGGCTCAACCTGCCTACCTGATGGGCGGGACGCTTTGCGGCGTCCCGAGAATTCAAACATCAGCGCGAATGAATACTGGTCTCGATCATGGAGATATAGAGATGCGTTTTTCCCGGACATCCAATTTGGCCGCGGCGTTCCTGTTGGCCACCCTCACTGCAACTGCGGTCGCGGCCGGCAAGCCCTCCGATGCGCAGATTGCGCACATTGCCTATACGGCAGGCGATCTCGACGTTAAGGCGGCCAAGGTGGCGCTCGAGAAGTCCAAGAATCCGGACGTGCGCGCCTTTGCCGACAACATGGTGAAGGACCACACGGCTGTGAACGACAAGGCGCTGGCGCTCGTGAAGAAGCTCGGCGTCACGCCCGAGGACAACGATACGAGCAAGGGCCTCGTCAAGCAGGAAGGCGAAAAGCAAGCCGAGCTTGCAAAGCTGTCAGGTCCGTCTTTCGACAAGGCCTATGTCGATAACGAAGTCGCCTACCACAAGACGGTCATTGCCGCTCTTGAGAAGACGCTTATCCCCTCGGCCGAAAACGCCGAACTGAAGAGCCTGCTGCAGACCGGCGTCAAGATCTTCAAAGGCCACGAGGAGCACGCCGAAACAATCGCATCCGGTCTCAAGTAGGAGAAAGTCAGATGCGCGGTGCTGTCATCGGTGCGGTCTCCTTGGCCTTGTACGCGGCCAGCGCCGCTTGGGCGCTGGCCGGAGAGACTGTGCAGGTCAAGATAAGTGATCTCGCCTTCTCGCCGGTCGAGGTCACGGCCCGGGTCGGCGACACCATCCAATGGGTGAATGGCGATTTTGTCGACCATACCGCCACGGCGAAGGACGGGGAGTGGGATGTGATGATCGCAGCGGGAAAGCAGGCGGAGCAGCAGCTGAGCCGCGCCGGGACGATAAATTATTATTGTCGCTTTCATCCTGGCATGACCGGCAAAATCACTGTCCTCGCGGAATAGCGAGGGCCCGTTCGGCCGTCATTGCGTTGGGAGCGCCGTCACCGTCATCCCTTCAATAAGGAATCGATCATGAACTTGAACGTAAGGGCATTGAGCGGGACCGCGCTTTCAAGGAGGCCGGAAACGATCGCTCCCGATCGGGCGGAAGTTGAAGCGGCCTTCCGGACCATCATAAGGTGGGCGGGCGACGACCCGTCGCGCAGCGGGCTTATCGAAACGCCTGGCCGCATGACCCGGGCGTTCGAGGAGTATTTCGCCGGCTACGGCGAGGACCCCGCCATGATGCTGCAGAAGACCTTCGAGGAAATCGAAGGTTACGATGAAATGATCGTGCTGCGCGGCATTCGTTTCGAAAGCCACTGCGAGCATCATCTGGCGCCGATTATCGGGCAGGCATGGGTTGGGTATGTCCCGAACGGCCGCGTCGTCGGCATCAGCAAGCTTGCCCGCGTGGTCGAAGCCTATGCCCGGCGTCTGCAAATCCAGGAAAGGATGACGGCACAGATCGCAGCCGCCATCGCCGGTTCCCTCAAGCCGCAGGGCGTCGGCGTTATTATCAAGGCGGCGCATCACTGCATGACCACCCGCGGCGTGCACAAGACCGTTACCGATCTGGTCACCAGCCATATGCTCGGGTGCTTTCGCGATAACGCGTCGACGCGGCGGGAATTTCTCAGCCTGGCGGCTTGACGCCCTTTGCGCACAAGTGACAGGGGGCTTGGAAGCCTGCGGAAAGCGTCACGATATGAAACTTTCTGGAAAGCCGGAGTGCTGCTGGTCGGATGCGGCACCGGCGACATCCTATCCGCGACTTCAGACGTCCGGTTCCACCGACGTTGTCGTTGTCGGCGCAGGAATTGTCGGGCTCACCGCGGCCTATCTGTTGCGGAGCGCCGGGTTATCGGTCGCTCTCTTGGAAGCCCGCCGGGTCGGACGGCAGGTCACTGGTCGGTCGACCGCCTAGATCACCAGCCAGCATGCGCTGATCTACAGATATCTGATCGACAGCTTCAGTCTCGCTACCGCCCGGCAGTATGCTGAGGCGAACAGGGCGGGCTGCCGGCAGATAAGGTCGTGGGTGAAGGACCTTCGTATTGCCTGCGAGTTGGAAGAAAAAGACGCGTATGCTTACACGCGCGACGTCTCGCGCCTTGCCGAGATCGAGAGCGAGGCTGATGCGGCTCGCAGCGTCGGATTCGACGCCGGGGTGCTGGCAAAGGCTCCCTTGCCGTTCGAGACGGCAGGTGCGCTTTGCTTTCCGCATGAGGCGCAGTTCAATCCCGCCCAATACCTTATCGGCCTTGCCGCGGCATTTGCGTCGGCGGGCGGCACCCTCTTTGAACACTCACTGGTGACAAGTGTCGATCGAAAGGGCCGCTGGCAGATTACATCCGGCGGCGCCGTTCTTGAGGCCGAACACGTCGTGATCGCCACGAACCTGCCTATGGCCGGTCCGGTGGCGTTCGATGAACGAACCCGCCCGCGCTGCCACGTCGCGATGGCCTTTCGCGCGAAGCCGGGGGCTGCCCTCGACGGCATGTTCATCGGCATCGACGAGCCGACGCATTCGCTGCGAATGGGCCGCGACGCGCAAGGGCCTTTGCTCGTGGCTCTTGGTCCGACATTCACGACGGGCCACGATGGTGACGTTGCCGGACGCTTTTGCCAGCTCGAGAGCTGGGTCCGGCATAATCTTCCCGTCGAGGAAGCCGCGTGGCGATGGGTCAATGAGGACTACAACACCGCCGATCGCGTACCTTATGTCGGCGTCCCGTCGGATGAGACCGAGAATTTTTATATCGCGACAGGTTTCAACGGCTGGGGCATCAGCAACGGCACCGCCGCCGGGATGCTGATCGCCGACCGGATCCTTGGGCGCTCCAATCCTTGGGTCTCATTGTACGACCCGCGCCGTCCGTCGCCGAAAAACTTCAATCTAGGCGGAGACACCCAGTCTCGCGTCCGGGCCCTCGGCGATATTCTGCCCGGAGAGGGAGGTGTCCTCAAAATCGGCAAGGAGGATGTGGCGGTATGGAAAGAGGAGGACGGGACGCTGCATGCATTTTCCGCGTCGTGCACGCATAAGGGATGCACGCTGACATGGAACAATGCTGACCGGACTTGGGATTGCCCCTGTCACGGCTCGATCTTCTCAGCCGACGGAAGCATTATTCATGGCCCGGCGGGGGAGCCGCTCGCTCCGCGTCCCCTGCCGCCGCGTTGAGTGCTCCGGGCGCCAGACGCCGTCATTGCTCTGCGGCACGTTTAATCTCGCGTAGTTCGCGGATCCTGACGACAGCTTCGCCGCGCAGGGGGAAATGCATGACAAAGACCCGCGACAAGGCAATGGGGTCTTGCCAGCCAAAGATGAAACCTTTCAACCCCGAATATTTCTCATACGCCACTTTGCCGATAAAACAAACGACGCGCGGCGTTTCCGCTTTGATGATCCGGAAAACTTTTGCCCGCCCCGATATCTCCTCGCCTCTTCTGATTTCGGTGATATCGCGAGTTGGTCTGTCGATAATGTTGACAAACCCGAGCCGGTACAGCGGATTGAACGTCTTGCTGTACAGGCGTCTCAAAAGATCGTCGTCGCGGAGCTCGTCCCTGGTTTCCTTTAGGAGCCCCGCGTCGGACAGCAGATACCAGAACATCTTGTTGTTGGAAAACGGCACGCTGCGGTTGAACGATCCGGGATGAGGGTTGATGCCGACAAAAAGAATCCTGGCATTTTTGTACTTGTATCGAATCATGCCGGCGGCGCCGGATAGATAAGTTGCCCCTTCCTGACCTTGAGAAACGGGGTAAGCCGATGCCTTGGTGCGCTCGTGCGGGTCATGATATCTCGCACGGACCAGCCTTTTTTAATGAGCGCATCGGCAATGAGCGCGCGGTGGCAGCGCCAGGGAACGGCTTCGGCGCACATAATAGCCGTTTCTCTCAGGCTCGCGACACGCATCAGTTCATCCAGCCCCATGCTGAACTCAGGCGTACTCATGTAGTCGGCGTATCCTCTGAACGAGGGATTGCGCCAGCCGAGATTGAGCGAACCCTTCTTTGAGTGGCGCAGGCCCCCGAGTTTGCTGATGTGCCTATAGCGGAGCCCGCTCGTTTAAGAGATTGTTTTAGATCCTCCCCGTTGAACTGGGGGTTGTGGCGCGATTTCGGGATGGATCTCACGTCAACTATCTGTTTCACGCCGTACGTATCGAGAAGGTCCGCAAACTCGCGCAGGGGTCGCGTCGAGTGACCGATGGTAAAAAGCGAAGGCTTTGTCATTCCGCGGTCTCTACATCGGCGGAACGGCTATGATCCCGTTCGGCGAGAGCGTCGTCGATCGGCGCTTCCTGGTGCCACCTGGCGTTTGCAAGGCCGCCTGCCTTGAGAGTGCCTTTAATCAGACTCTTCACCTCGCCTAAAGACGTTGGCCGTCAGGGATCGCCGCTGCATTTGGATGGACGCGTCGGCGCTGTTTGGTGCGGACATCGCCGGTTCGCCTCGTATTGAATTACGCAAGATGAGGGGAGGACACACGCCCTCCCCCCTCAGTTAGTTCGTCACCGCAACCGGTTTCGACTGGACCTCGCCGTGATTGGCCGGTGTCCGGTCGGACGTTTCTCCGTCCGCAGTGGTATTGATTTGCGCGGCCGGGGTCGGCGAATGCTTCTCCGGTGTACGATCCGAGGTTTCCCCCGGTTCTACACCGCCGGTATTCGATCTGGCGTGGACGCCTGGATCTGCCTCTGCGGCGATGATCGGCGCTTGCGCACCAAACATCAGCAACGCTGCGAGGATCGCGAGTGATCGTCTCATAGCTTTCTCCTTTGAGTTTGACCCGAAGTTGCCTTTCGGCGGCGCGACGGGGGATCGTCGATACCCATCGGTCTGACTCGGAATTTAGGAGCTTCACCGGGGAGCGGATAGACTCGGTTTCTACCTATTGCTGCGCACATCTTTGTTTTAGTTGCAGTGAGACACCAAGAAAAACTTGGCGCGAAAATGCTTCGGAACCGCGCTTCCGGGTCTGCTTTGGGTCAAAGGCGTGGCGATTGCGGACGAAATCGACAATTCCTACAAGCTAAAGGCTTTATCGCTGTCGGGGTTAGCCGAGAGGATCTGTGACCCGAGTCGAGTACTCGAACTGCTAAGCAGGCTGTTTCAGGCAGTTCCCCAAGCTAAACGGTTTGCTCCGATGGATGCTAAGCAGATCATAGTGTACTCGATCGCACCGATCGCAATTTCACTCGTGGATTATGCGGCTGGATACGGCAGG
>CAXMLT010000355.1:0-3581 GCA_964194245.1 uncultured Hyphomicrobium sp. | reverse complement strand
CCGACCATCTCGACCGCCACGGCACCATCGAGAACTACGCCGCGGTGAAGGCGCGGCTCGTGCGCGCGGCACAGGCCGCCGTTGTCGGGGTCGACGATACTTACTGCCGCGCGATCGCGGATGAGCTGCGCGAGCATCGCGGCGGCCGACGGCCGTCCCAGGTCATGCGTCTTTCCATCCGACCCAACGCCGAGTGCGACATCGGCGTCGACGGCCGCCTTATCGTGCTGAAGCGCGGCGGCGGCATCACCGAGATCGCTGACCTCACCGGCATCGGCTCGCTGCGCGGCGCGCACAACGCGGAGAACGCCTGCGCCGCCGCGGCCACGCTGCTGATGCTCCGCGATCCGCTGACGCCGGTTGAGATCGCAGCCGGCATGAAAAGCTTCCCAGGGCTCGCCCACCGCATGGAGGAGCTTGGGCGGCAGGGCCGCACGCTGTTCGTCAACGACAGCAAGGCGACGAATGCAGACAGCGCGGAAAAGGCGCTGCTATCTTTCCCGCGCGACGTTTATTGGATCCTCGGCGGCAAGCCGAAAGCGGGCGGCATCGCGAGCTTAGCCGCACTCTTTCCTCGCCTCACCAAGGCCTACCTTATCGGCGAGGCGACGGAGGAATTCGCGGCCACGCTCGATGGCCGCGTTCCATTCGAGCGCTGCGGTACGCTCGACATGGCGACCGAGGCTGCCGCGCGCGACGCGGCCGCGTCTGCCGCGCCCGAGCCGGTGGTGCTGCTGTCGCCTGCCTGCGCCTCGTTCGACCAGTACCGCAACTTCGAGGTGCGCGGCGACGCCTTCCGCGCTCTCGTCGCGGCGCTCCCCGGCATCGCGCTCGCGGGGCGCGCCGCATGAGGGTCTGGCGCGACGACCGCAGCCGCGTCGCCGAATGGTGGTTCACCATCGACCACGTTCTCGTCGGCGCGATCCTCGCGATCGTCTTCGCCGGCCTCGTGTTCTCGCTGGCGGCGAGCCCGGCGGTCGCAATCAAGAAGGGGCTCCCCACCTACTACTTCGTCGAGCGCCACTTCCTGTTCTCCGCCATCGGCGTGCTCATCATGTTGGCGATCTCGTTGTTCTCGCCGCGCGGCGTACGGCGCTTGGCGCTCGTGCTCTTTCTCGTCGCGGTCTGCGGCATGGTCGCGGTGCACTTTGTCGGGCCGGAAACGCACGGCGCACGCCGCTGGCTCAATTTCGCGGGCCACTCGTTCCAGCCGTCCGAGTTCGCCAAGCCCGCGTTCGTGATCCTTTCGGCGTGGCTGTTCGCCGAGAGCGAGGCACGCACCGACATGCCGGCGTTGCCGCTGGCGATCCTGATGGCCGTGCTGTTTGCGGCCCTCCTGCTGTCGGAGCCCGACGTTGGCCAGACGATGCTCGTCACCATGGTGTGGGCGACGCTGTTCTTCCTCTCCGGGCAGCCGCTGCTGGGCGCCGGCATCATCGCGGCCTGCGGCGCATTGGGCTTCGCCTTCGCCTACTCGACCTTCGAGCACGTGCGCTATCGCGTCGACAAGTTCCTCGCTCCCACGCCCGGCGACTACTCGCAGCTCGACCGCGCCATCAAGTCCTTCTCCGAAGGCGGCTTCTTGGGCCGGGGACCCGGCGAGGGCACCATCAAGGCGGTGCTGCCCGACGCTCACACCGACTTCATCTTTGCCGTCGTCGCCGAGGAGTACGGGGTGGTAGCTTGCCTGGTGCTGCTTGGGCTTTTTGCCTTCGTCGTCATGCGCGCGCTCATCAAGGCAGCGCAGGAGCCGGATGCGGCGACACGGCTGTCGATCCAGGGGCTCGCGCTCATGTTCGGACTGCAGGCGCTGATCAACATGGGCGTCAACGTGGGTCTCTTGCCGGCAAAGGGCATCACGCTGCCCTTCGTGTCGGCGGGCGGCTCGTCGATGCTGGCGGTGTCGATCACGCTCGGCATGCTATTGGCTTTGACGCGGCGCCGGCCCGACGTGGCGCGGCTGAAAACACCACCCGTGCTGCCGGGTGTCGGCGGCTTGCAGGCAACGGTGCGCGAATGAGAAGCGATCAACCCTCGGTGCTGTTGGCCGCGGGCGGAACCGGCGGCCACCTGTTCCCCGCGCAGGCGCTGGCCGAGGAGCTGGCGCGGCGCGCCATCCTCGTCGATCTGGTGACGGACACGCGTGGCGACCGCTACGGCTCGAGCTTCCCTGCGCGCAAGGTGTACCAGGTGCCGTCGGCGACGCTCGCCGGCTCCTCGCCCATCGCGATGGCGCGCACGGCACTGATGCTGACGCGCGGGCTTGGCGCCGCGTTCGCGCTGTTGGGGCGCATCAAGCCTAAGGCGGTCGTCGGCTTCGGCGGCTATCCGACGTTCCCGCCCCTGAAAGCTGCGCGGCTGCGCGGCATCCCGACGATCCTGCATGAGCAGAACGCCGTGCTCGGCCGCGCAAACCGCATGCTCGCCAAGGGCGTGACGCGCATCGCGACCTCGTTTGAGCGCACGAAGTTCCTCACGCCCGAGCTCGAGCCGAAGGTCAGGCTTACCGGCAACCCGGTCCGCTCGGCGGTGATCGCTGCCGCGCAACGCCCCTATTGGGCGCCTGAGCGCGCCGGTCCCATCGAGCTCGTGGTGTTCGGCGGCAGCCAGGGCGCGCGCTTCTTCTCTGAGAGCGTGCCGCCGGCGCTCGCGCGTCTGCCGGCGGACGTCCGCGCCCGCCTCCACGTGATCCAGCAGGCCCGCATCGAGGACGTGAGCAAGGTTGGCTGCCTCTACCGCGATGCGCAGATCAAGGCCGATGTGGCGGCCTTCTTTGGCGACCTGCCCGAGAAGCTGTCGAAGGCGCACCTCGTGGTCGCCCGCTCCGGCGCCTCCACCACGGCGGAGTTAACCGTCATCGGCCGCCCGGCGATCCTCGTTCCCCTGCCGCACTCGCTCGACAATGATCAGCTCCAGAACGCGGCGAGGCTTGCCGAATCGGGCGCGGCTTGGTGTATCGAGCAAAAGGATTTGTCGCCCGAGCGGCTTTCGCGCGACATTGGGGAGCTGCTGAGCTCTCCCGATAAGCTCAGCCGGGCGGCGGGGGCCGCCAAGAGCCTGGGGAAGCCCGACGCGGTCGAGCGTCTGGCCGACCTGTTGGAGGAGCTGTTGGGTCACGGTTAGGGATCAAGCCCCGAAGGGGGTCCCCGGCGCCATATGCGGGCCACGAAGCTGGCGGCATTAGGCGTCGGCACGAGGGACGAGGGAACTAAAACCATGCAGATGCCCCGCGAGATCGGGACCTTCCACATCATCGGAATCGGCGGCATCGGCATGAGCGCCATCGCCGAAATCCTGCTCGCCAAGGGTTATTCGGTCCAGGGCAGCGACCAGAAGGACAGCGCGAACGTGCGCCGCCTGCGGGCGAAGGGCGTGCGCGTGTTCATCGGGCACGATCCAGTCAACCTCGTCGGCGCCCGCTTCGTCGTCATCTCGAGCGCGGTGAAGTCGGGCAACCCAGAGCTGGAGGCGGCGCGCGCCAAGGGCTTGCCCGTCATCCGCCGCGCTGAGATTCTCGCCGAGCTGATGCGCCTCTATTCGACGGTCTCCGTTACCGGCACGCACGGCAAGACGACGACGAC
>CAXMLT010000354.1:0-3611 GCA_964194245.1 uncultured Hyphomicrobium sp. | reverse complement strand
GGATAGGACAGCTTAATCCTTGGGCATCGGGGCAAGAAAGGGGCAAAATTACGTGAAGGTTTCGCGCTTTAGCTAAGGCGTTGAATTTACAATAGTTCACGATCTGGGGTGGGCTGCGTCATAAACAGCCAGCAGGCGTTCGCGGTCGACTTCCGTGTAGGCCTGGGTCGTCGACAGCGAGGCGTGTCCCAGCAATTCCTGGATCTGGCGCAGGTCGCCGCCCGACGACAAAAGGTGAGTGGCGAAGGAGTGCCGCAGCGCGTGCGGGGTCGCCGTCGCAGGCAGGTCGAGCGCTGCCCGCATGCGCTCCATGGCGAGCTGGATGATGCGGGGGGACAGGGGTCCGCCCTTGGCGCCGCGGAAAAGCGCTTCGTCCGGGTCGAGCGGATAGGGGTTGAGCGCGAGATAGCGCGCAACCGCTGAGCGCACCACCGGCAGCACCGGCACCAGCCGCTCCTTGCCGCCCTTACCCGTGACGCGCAGCACGTCACGGTCGCCGACGGGTGCGTCCTTCAGCTTGATCGAAAGCGCCTCCGCGATGCGCAGGCCCGCGCCGTAGAGCAACAGCAGCACCGCGGCGTCGCGCGCGAGCGTCCACTCGAGCTCGGCGCCGGCGCTGGCCTCGACCACCCCGGCGGCCTTGGCGATGGTCAGGGGCTTGGGGACCGAATGGGGCACCTTGGGGCTCGCGAGCTGCAGTACGGCGCGGTTCGCCACCTTCCCCTGCGCTTCGAGCCAGCGGAAGAACTGGCGCAGGGCCGAGAGCGTGCGGGCAAGCGAGCGGCTGATCGCGCCAGTCCGGCGGCGCGAGGCGAGGAAGGCGCGAAAGGTCTTGGGCTCGAGCCGCTGCAGGTCGGCGAGGCAGGGCGCCTGGCCGAGGTCGGCAGCGAGGTGGGAGAGGAACTGGCGCACGTCGCGCGCGTAGGCGTCGAGCGTCTTTTCCGCAGCCCCTCGCTCGTGGCGCAGGTAAGCGAGCCAGTCGCCGACGGCCCTGTCGAGATCGGCGCCCAGCGGCAGCTCGATGATTTCATTGGCGGTTTTTGGCACGATGGCTCCGATCGGCAGCGCCCACGCGTCCACCCTATCGATACCCGATTCGGACCTACTCCGCGTCGTGCGGCTCGGGCCGTTCGGAGGTGGAGCGCAGCCGGGCCTCCAGCGCGTCGATGCGCTCCAGTAGCTGCAGCGCCAGCGCGATGCCGGGCAGGTTGACGCCGAGGTCGCGCTGCAGACGGTGTGCCTTCTGCACGCGCACAACGCTCGTCGCCGCAAAGCGCCATTGCGGACCGCCCGGCTTGAGCGGCTCCAGCACGCCCTCCTCGACGAGTTCCAGCACCCATTCGGTCTGCACGCGGCAAGAGCGCGTCAGCTCCGCGAGTGTGATCTCGTTCTCCTCGTTGAGAACGAGCACTGCCTGCTGTTCGGGGGATTTCGCGGGCATCGCCTACACTCCCAGTCCGGCGCGCGGATTGAATGGGATCTCGCGCTCCATCTGTTGGTATAGCTCCTTCGCCTTCTCGGTATCCGCCGGCGGCGTCACGATTTTTATCACGGCGTAGAAGTCGCCGGGCGGCGAGCCGGGAATGCCGCGGCCCTTCAAACGCATGGTGCGGCCCTTGGTCGAGCCGGGCGGGACCTTGAGCATCACCGTGGTGTCGGGCATTGGAGCTTTGATGGAGGCACCGAGTGCCGCTTCCCATGGCGCGATCGGAAGGTCGAGGTAGACGTCCTTGCCCTCGACGCGAAACATGGGATCGGGCGCGAACGCGACCTCGAGATAGAGGTCGCCCGCCCTCCCCTTGCCGATGCCGGGGGCGCCTTGGCCGGTGAGGCGGATGTGCTGGCCTTCGCGCACGCCCTTGGGAATCGTGACGTTCAGCGTGCGGTCCTTGACCGCGACGTGGCCCGTGCCGTCGACCTCAGGCATGCGCAGCGTGATCGAGCGCTTGGCGCCGTTGTAGGCATCGCGCAGGTCGATGACGACCTTGGCGTGATGGTCCTGCCCTTGCGCGTTGAACTCGCGCGTGCCCGAGAAGCCGCCGCGGCGGCCGCCAAACCCGCCCGCGGCGCCGCTGCCGCCGCGCATGCGGCCAAACAGGCCCTCGAAGAAGTCGCTGAACTGTGCGGAGTCGGCGCCTGCAAAGTCGCCGCCACCCGAATACTCGAAGCTCGCGTCCCAGTTGGGCGGCGGACGGAAGTCCTGCCCCTGCTTCCAGTTGGCGCCGAGTTCGTTGTAGGCTGCGCGCTTCTCGGGGTCTTTGAGGACCTCGTAGGCTTCGCCCGCGTCCTTGAATTTCGCTTCCGCGCCCGCTTCCTTGTTGACGTCAGGATGATAGGTGCGCGCGAGCTTGCGGTAGGCGCGCTTGATGTCGTCCTGGCTGGCGTTTCGCTCGACGCCGAGGATCTTGTAGTAGTCCTTATATTCCATGGGGACGGCGGTCCTGAGACGGGTAGGGCGGTTGCCTGGACCATAGCGCCAAGCCGCTCCCGCCCGGTTAATCCGTGGTATCGGCAAGGAATATTGTCGCTTCGTGCCGCTGCCGAAAGTGCGGCGTCAGAGTGCGGGCGCCGCCTTCGCCGTGCCGCGACGCCGGGCTAGCCTGCGGGATCGATTCCCTTTGCCTTCGCCTGGAGCTCTATGACGGCCCGGATGGACAGTCTGCTCGAGCCCTTGGAGCGCGGTGAGCGCCGGGCCGCGCTGCGCGCGCCCGTCGTGCTCGCGGTCGCGCTCGACCAGAGCTACGACTACCTCGTGCCGGATGGCGTCGAGCTCGAGCCCGGCGCCTTCGTGCTCGTGCCGTTCGGGCCGCAAAGCCGCATCGGCGTGGTTTGGGACCGCGCGGTCGGCGACACGGGAAAGGCCGTCGACCCCAAGAAGCTCAAGACGATTGCCGGCGTCGTCGACGTGCCGCCGCTACCGCTGAGCTCGCTGCGCTTTGCCGAATGGATCGCGCGCTACACGCTCGCGCCCCTCGGCATGGTGGCGCGCATGATGATGAGCGCGCGCGCCGCCTTCGAGCCGTCAAAGCCGCGCTTCGGCGTGACGGTGGTCGCCGGCGCGCCGGAGCCGCCGCGGCTAACGCCCGCCCGCAAGCGCGCGCTCGAGATCGCGGCCGATGGCGCCATCCGGCCGAAGTCGGCGCTCGCCGGCGAGGCCGATTGCTCAACCGGCGTCATCGACGGGCTTGTGGCGGCCGGCACGCTCGTCGAGGGGGCGATCCCGGAAAAGCGCCTGCCGCAACCCGATCCGCGCCATCGCGAGACCGAGTTCATCCCCGAGCAGGCGCGCGCGGTGCACGCGCTGCAGTCGGCCGTCGATGGTGGCAATTTCTCGGTGACGCTGCTCGACGGCGTCACCGGCTCGGGCAAGACGGAGGTCTATTTCGAGGCGGTCGCGCGCACGCTTCAGCGTGGGCAGCAGGCGCTGATCATGCTGCCCGAGATCGCGCTCACCGATCAGTTCATGCGCCGCTTCACCGGGCGTTTCGGCTGCCCCCCGGTCGAGTGGCATTCGGCACTGTCTGGCCCCGAGCGCGGCCGTGTATGGCGCGCTGCGGCAACGGGTGAGGCGCGCGTCATCGTCGGCGCCCGCTCGGCGTTGTTCCTGCCCT
>CAXMLT010000353.1:0-7930 GCA_964194245.1 uncultured Hyphomicrobium sp. | reverse complement strand
ATGTGTATAAGAGACAGAGCATGAGGCGACCATTAATGGGCCTTCAAACGCAAATGCGTGAAAAGCTGATGATGGCCCTACAGCCCAGCCGACTCGACGTGGTCAATGAGTCGCACCTGCACGTCGATCACCACAACTCGCCCGACACTGGCGAAAGCCATTTCCGCGTGCTGATCGTATCAAACGCGTTCGCAGGGAAGTCCCGCCTCGAACGTCATCGGATGATCAATGAGGCGTTGGGGGATGAACTCAAAGGTGGGGTGCACGCGCTCGCAATCAAGGCTTGTGCGCCCGACGAGCCTCTTGGCTGAGCCCGCCTACAAAAAAATAGTGCTGAAAAAGTCTCGCCCCCGCAATGCTGCGAGGGCGAGGCAATGACGACGGCGTCTAACCGCGTCGAGTGGTGCTTACCACCACCAGCGGCGCCAATGGCGGCGGTGATGGTAGCGCCAATGACGGCGCCAGTAGACCTGCTCAACCGACGCGTTTGCTGGGGTCACGTTGGCGAGCTTGCCGAGGGCAATGCCCGAAGCCGGAGCGGCCTGGGCGCTGCCAGCAGCGACGATGCAAGCGAGAGCGCCTGCAGCGACGGTGAGCGGGATCAGTTTTGTCATATCGGTTCCTTCCTATTTTTTGTGCGCTACCTTCGCGAGCGACGAGAGGACACCGCACACATTCGCATCCTCCCGGCGTGAGCCTTGCCTAGATTCAAGGGATGCGCCTGAACCTAAGCTGAACGAGACGCTGCCCACCACAAACAAACGGTAAACACGCAACAAACTTAGGATTTCTGCGGTTCTGCGCTGCCTGCCTGCTTGATGCGGGACGCGGCTCCGGCCGCGGGGCTAATGCGCAGGGCCGCAATCTTGTTCCTAGTCTTACGCAGGATCTCGAATCGATACCCGTAGAATGTGAAAACTTGTCCGGGCTCGGGGATGGTTTGTGCCTCGTGGATGACGAGGCCGGCGATGGTCGTCGCCTCCTCGTCTGGCAGATTCCAGTTCATCTGGCGATTGAGATCGCGAATCGCGACGGTGCCGTCAACGTTGACGGTGCCGTCGGGCTGCGGGCGAATTGCCGCTTCATGCGTATCGTGCTCGTCCGCGATCTGCCCGACGATCTCCTCGAGAATGTCTTCCAGCGTGATGAGCCCCTGCACCTCGCCGTACTCGTCGACGACGAGCGCCATCTGCGCCTTGCGCTTCAGGAACTGGTTGAGCTGGGCTTTGAGCGGCGTGGTGTCGGGAACGAACCACGGCTCCACCGCGAAGCTCATGATGTCGAGCTTGCCGACGTCCCAGCCCGAGCGCCCGAGCGCGGAGAAAAGATCCTTCGTGTGCAGCACGCCGACGATGTTCTCCGGCTCGTCCTTCCAGACAGGGACGCGCGTATACTGCGTTCGCAGCAAGTCGTCGACGATCTTCTGCGGCGGCTCGTCGGCGTCGATGGTCTCCATCTTCGTCCGATGCACCATGATGTCGGACACCTGCAGGTCGCGGAGGTCGAGGACGCCGCCCAGCATGTCGGCATCGTGGCGGCCGACCGCACCTTCCTTGGTCTGCAGCTCGATCGTGCCGCGGAGTTCCTCGTGTGCGGCGAGAATATTGGCCTCATCGTCAGCCTTTCCGGGCGTAAGCTTCAGAAGCTGCCTGACGATGAACTCGATCGCGACCGTGATCGGATTGAGGACCACGATGACAGCGCGCATGAGCGGAGCAACGAGCAGCGCGACTCGGTCAGAGTAGGCGAGCGCATAGGTCTTGGGCAGAACGGCCGCAAAGACGACGATCAAGAACGTGATGACGATCGTCGCGTATACGACGCCGACCTCGCCCACGAGCACGACGGCGAGGCCTGAGGCGAGCGCGGAGGCGAGCACGTCGACGAGCGTATTGCCGATGAGGATGGTACCGATCATCTTCTCGGGTGAGCGCAGGACCCGATTGACGACAGCGGCACGCGCATTGCCGTCCTGCTCGAGTGCGTGCATGCGCGCACGCGAAGCCGCTGTGAGCGCCGTCTCGCCTAGGTTAAAGAACGCCGACAGCGCGATGAGCACGACGATGGCGACGATGATGGCGATGACGGCGATAGGCATGGGAGTCGTTGGGGCCTGCTCGGGTTCTGAGGGGCTGGCGGTTGCCGTTGCACTTTAAGCCGGCGCACCGGCGAAGCAGGCAACCTATCACACATCGAAGATCGTCAAGTTAGTGCCTGGCGCCCGCGATTTCGCCGGTGAGGAACTCGCGCACGCGCTCTTCGGCAACGTCGCTGGTGACGAAGGCCTCGCCGATGCCGCGCACGAGAATGAACGTGAGCTTGCCGCGGCGTACCTTCTTGTCCTGGGCCATGAGGCGCATGAGCGCCTCCACGTCCGGCTTCGCACCGGGAATGTCGGCGATACGAGTGGGCAACCCGACGGCCTCGAAATGGGCGGCAACCCGCTTGCCCCCACCCGGCGCGCAGAGCCCGAGCGCCTCCGAGAAGCGGAACGCGATCGCCATGCCGATGGCGATCGCCTCGCCGTGCAACAGCCGGTCCGAGTAGCCGCACCAGGCCTCGAGCGCGTGCCCGAATGTGTGCCCGAGGTTGAGCAGCGCCCGCTCGCCCTGCTCGGTCTCGTCACGGCCGACGATGCCGGCCTTGGCCTTGACGCTCGTCTCGATAGCCTGCGTCAATGCCGCCTCCTCGAAGGCGAAGACGGAGCGCCAGCTCTGCTCGAGCCAAGCGAAGAACGCCGCGTCACCGAGCAAGCCGTACTTGGCAACCTCGGCGTAGCCGGCGCGCATCTCGCGGGCGGGGAGCGTGCGCAGCGTGTCGGTGTCGGCGATGACGAGGCTCGGCTGGTGGAAGGCGCCGATGAGATTCTTGCCCTGGGGAGTGTCGATGCCGGTCTTGCCGCCGACGGAGGAATCGACCTGCGCGAGCAGTGTCGTCGGGATCTGCACGAAGCGCACCCCGCGGCGAAGGATCGCCGCCGCGAAGCCGGAGAGATCACCCATCACGCCGCCGCCGAAGGCGACGACGAGGTCGCCGCGCTCTAGGCCGAGCTCGAGCAGCCGCTCGCTGAGCGGGGCCAGCTCGCGGAAGCTCTTGGTCGACTCGCCCGGCTTCAAGACGATCGAGCCCGCGTGCAAGTTCGCGCGCTTCAGCGCCGCTTCGAGCGCGGGCAGATGAAACCGCGCGACGTTCTCATCCGTCACGATCCCGCACCTCGGGGCGCCGAGCCGCGCGGCGATCAGCTCGCCCGCCTTCGACAGCAACCTGGGGCCGATCAGCACCTCGTAGGCGCGGCTGCCGAGCGGCACCTGCACGGAGCGAACCGAGGCACGCGTTTCGGCATGGCTTTCGGAGACCGAGGTCATTGGGCCTCCTCCCGCCGTGCCGCCGATGGCAGCGGGCGCGACAGCAGTTCGATGATCTCGGCGACGATCACGTCGTGCGGCACATCGCGGCTTTCGACCGTGATGTCGGCCTGGGCGTAGACGGGGTAGCGGACATCCATGAGATTCTGCATCACGGTCTGGGGGTCGCTACCTTTCAGCAGCGGACGGTTGTTGCGCTTCGACACGCGGCGCACGAGCAGCGGAAGCTCGGCCTTGAGCCACACCGAGATGCCGCGCTCGGCGATGGCAGCGCGTGTCTCGGTATTCATAAAGGCGCCCCCGCCGGTGGCCAAGACCTGGGGACCGGAGCGCATCAGCCGAGCCAGCACCTTGCGCTCGCCTTCGCGGAAATAGGGCTCCCCGTGCTCGGCGAACATATCCTCAATGCTCTGGCCAGCCGCCTTCTCGATCTCCTCGTCGGCGTCCACGAAGGGCAGGCCCAAACGCGCGGCAAGGCGGCGCCCGACAGCCGATTTGCCGCAGCCCATCAGGCCGACCATGACGATCGATTTGTCGCCCAAAGCCGATTTGATCGCTTCAAGCGATTGAGCATCGCCCATCTTGTCTTACTCTTGCGATCGAGCCCGATTCGAGTTGACCGCCCGCGGCGGCTTTCGAAAGGCATCGGGGATGAGCCTTCCGCTGCAACGGCGCCTACTTTGGATTGGCCTTCAGAGCAAGTCATAATGGCGCCACCATGCAAAGAGACTTAAAACAGGACGCGGGATAGCCAAATGCCGAGCTTGTTCCGGTTTCTTGCCGTTGTTGGCACCATCGGTGCCATCTTCCTGGGCGTGCTGTACGTCCTCGCCACCAAATTCGAGCCCACAACGCGCACCGTCACCAAGCCCGTTCCGGGCGTCAAAGTTCGAACCGAGTAGCCGGCTCAACCGCCATGCGTAATCGGGCCCTCGCATTCGTGCTGATCGGAGCGCTCGCGCTCCCCGCCCAAGGAGCCGCCGCGCAGGATTGGGACCCGCTAGACCTTTTTTCCGAAAAGAAGCGCCCCGAGCCCGCGCGGCAGCCGCCGCCTCCGCAGGGCCCCGACACGATCACGCCGCCGCCGGGCGAGGCAAAGAGCCAGGCCGTCGAGCGACTCGACCTTTCGCCCGTGATGGCGCCCGACGGATCGGGCCTGCCGTACGAGCTTTGGCGCGGGCTCGACGTTGCAAGCTTCGAGCACCTCATCGCGGAGATCGAGATCCCGCCGCGCTCGCCGGCGCTGCATGCACTGTGGCTGCGGCTCATCACCTCCGACGTGACGCCACCCGGCGGCGGCCAGGCCGACCTGCAGTTCATGGCTCTGCGGCTGGAGACGCTCTACCGCTCCGGCCTGCTCCAGCAGGCATCACAGGAACTTGCGAAGATGCCAACGGCCGGCGGCGTCGTCGCGACGCTCGCCGCGCGCAACGACATCGGACTCGGCAAGAAGGAGCAGGGTTGCGCGACGGCGCAGAACGCGGGACCAATTCCTGGCGACCTACCAAAGCCGTTGAAGGTGCAGGCTGCGATGATCTCCGGCTACTGCGCGGCGATCGCCGGCGACCAGGCCGCGGCCGGCCTCGCGGCCGAGATGGCGCGCGAGGAGGGGCAGAAGGAATCCGCGGGCATCGAGGCGCTCGATGCCATCTCCGTGCACGCGAGCCCGAGGATCGCTGCCAAGGAGACGGTATCGTTGCTCGACTATCGCCTTATCGAGGCCGCCGGAGGGGCTATCGAACCCGCCGTGCTTCTGAAGCAAGGCGCACCCTCGCTCCTCGCCGCGCTGGCGCTCGACCCCAACACGCCGCCCGCTCTGAAGCTGCCGGCCGCCGAGGCTGCCGCCCAGCTCAATGCCATCTCGCCGGACGAGATCGCCGGCATCTACCGCGCGAACGCATCGCTTGCGGGCGCGGCGGCAGGCCCCAACACGGCGGAGCGACGCGCGCAGTTATTCGTCGCGGCTGAAGCCGAGCGAACACCGTTGAAGAAAGTACGGCTTATCCGCTCCTTCCTCGATGAATCGCGCCGGGCAGGGCTGTATCTCAGCGCGCTGCGCATGTCGGCGCGTGCGAGCGACACGGTGCAGCCCGTGCCCGAGATCGGCTGGTACGCGGAGACGGCGATCGAGATCGCGCTGGCGGCCGGCGACTACAACAAGGCGCGGAGCTGGGCGAGCTATGGGGCGACACTCGGCGCGTCCCCGGAGGGAAGCCTCAGCCATTGGCTCGCCCTAATTGACATCGCCGACAGCAACTCACCCGGGAACCGCGGCGAAAGCCTGCACTACATCGAGGATCTCGCCGTGCACGGCCGGCTCGATCCGACGCTGCTGCACCGTATCGCCACTGTACTCGACGCGCTCGCGTACGACGTGCCGATCCCGCTGTGGGAGGCGGCGAGCCGCACGCCGCAGCCTGTAGGCGGCTTCTTGCCCGAGACGGGCGTCCTCTCCGAGCTGCAGGATGCGGCGAAGAAGCGCGAGTTCGGCCGCACCGTGCTGCTCGCCATGAAGACGCTGGGTCCGAACGGCGCGGAGGGCGCGCACATGATCGCGCTGGGCGACTCAATTCGCGCGTTGAAGCGCGCAGGGTTGGAGCCTGACGCGCGCAGGCTCGGCTTCGAGGCGCTGTTTGCGAGCTGGCCGCGCGCCATCGTCAATTAACGGCGGCTATCGAGCCGAGGCGGGAATGGTCGAAGCGACGACGCACATTGAATCCTTTCTCGCCATGCTCAGCGCCGAGCGCGGCGCGGCCGGCAACACCATCGAGGCCTATCGCCGCGACCTTGCCGACTTCGGACAATTCCTCGGCCGTCGCAATGTGGTGCTCGCCGCGGCCACGGGCGAGGACGTCTCCGACTACTTCAGGGAAGCGGCGGCCGGGGGCTTGAAGCCCTCCTCGCGCGCACGCCGGCTCTCTGCCGTACGCCAGCTCTACAAGTTCCTCCTAGCCGAAGGCATTGCCTGGTGCGACCCGACGCTCGGTCATGCAGGCCCGCGCAAGAGCCGGGCGCTGCCGAAGACACTCAACGTCGCGGAGGTCGATCGCCTCATCGGCGCCGCGGCAAAGCGCGCGGAAGCCGCGACGGCCTCCGAACGGCGCCGCGCGCTGCGCCTGCACTGCCTACTAGAGATGCTCTACGCAACGGGGATGCGCGTCAGCGAGCTAGTGTCGCTGCCGCGCACTGTGCTTGCCGGCGACGAGCGCGTGCTAACGATCCGCGGCAAAGGCGGACGCGAGCGCCTCCTGCCGCTCAACGCCTCCGCGAGATCGGCGCTCGATCGCTACCTGGGGCTTGGCGAAGGCGACGGGTTTACGGCGACCGTCGCGACGAAGTGGCTGTTTCCCTCGCGTAGCGCGCAGGGCCATGTCACCCGTCAGCGTTTCGCCCAGGACCTGAAGGAGCTCGCAGCCGAAGCCGGCCTCGATCCCGACCGTGTGAGCCCGCACGTGCTGAGACATGCCTTCGCGAGCCACCTGCTCGACCGCGGCGCCGACCTCCGCTCCCTGCAACAGCTCCTTGGCCACGCCGACATCTCGACGACCGAGATCTACACCCACGTCCTGGAGGAGCGGCTGAAGCAGCTCGTTGAGCAGCACCATCCGCTGGCCCGCCGCGAGCGCTAGAAGTGCGTTAATGCGGGAGGTGTATCGGTCTTGACGGCGCGGAGCCGCGGCGCGATTGTCCGCAGCCCCCTAAACTGCTGCGAGAAGAGCATTGGAACGCCCCGCAACCATCCGCACGTATCTCGATTTCGAGAAGCCCATCGCCGAGCTCGAGAGCAAGGTCGCCGAGCTGCGCGCACTCGAGGGCGATGACCGCCCCGTCTCCATCGCCGACGAGATCAAGAAGCTCGAGCAGAAGGCGCGGGCAGCCCTCGTCGACACCTACGGCAAGCTGACGCCCTGGCAGAAGACGCAGGTGGCGCGCCATCCCGAGCGCCCTCATTGCCTCGACTTCGTCAGCGCGCTGATCGACGACTTCACGCCTATGGCCGGCGACCGTTATTTCGCCGAGGACGAGGCGATCGTCGGCGGGCTCGGCCGCTTTCGCGGCCGTTCCGTCATGATCATCGGCCACGAGAAGGGTTCCGACACCGAGAGCCGTATCCGACATAACTTCGGCATGGCCAAGCCCGAGGGCTACCGCAAGGCAGTCCGCCTGATGGAGCTCGCCGAACGGTTCAACATCCCGGTTCTCACGCTGATCGACACGGCTGGCGCTTATCCCGGCATCGGGGCCGAGGAGCGCGGCCAGGCCGAAGCGATCGCCCGGTCGACCGATTGTTGCCTGCGCATCGGCGTGCCCCTGATCACGGTCGTGATCGGCGAGGGCGGCTCGGGCGGCGCCATTGCCATCGCCAGCGCAAACCGCATCCTGATGCTCGAGCATGCGATCTACACAGTCGCCTCGCCCGAGGCCGCCGCCTCCATCCTGTGGCGCGATTCCGCCAAGGCGATCGACGCCGCCACCAACATGAAGATCACGGCGCAGGACCTGGATCAGCTCGGCGTTATCGACGTGATCATCTCGGAGCCGATCGGCGGCGCCCATCGCGACCG
>CAXMLT010000352.1:0-4362 GCA_964194245.1 uncultured Hyphomicrobium sp. | reverse complement strand
CCCCTCAACAATACGGCCGGGTGACCACCGATCTCGCGCTGTCTGGCGTTTGCAGTTTCGCCTTCGCCGTCAAACTGCACGAACGAGCGTATCAGAGCCGCGTCTTTTCCTCCTGAAACGCGATAATAGCCCTTGAAAGACGTGATCTCCTCGCCCGTCACATAAGCCCCGCCGGTCGTCAGCATGGAACCCATCGCATTGCCGAAGTTCTTTGCGCACCGTTTGCCATTTGCGAAATTCGCGATGCCTTCCAGATTGCGACCGCCGCCGTGTCCGGCCGAAATCGCGCGAAACGACCGATCGGCTTCGCAGATAACGTAAAACCGGCGCCCCAAATTGCCATTGCCCAAAGCGCTGGGGCGCGTAGCGTCCATGGCAAAGTAGCAGGGGTTCTTGGCCGCGCCGTCGCTCGTTTTCCGCAGGTAGAGCGCGCGCGCCCTCTGCAAAACTACTGGTGCGATCTGAGCTTCGCCATCTCCAACATGGGCCTGCAGCCAGGCCGGAACATCCAAAGGTTGCTCCGCCGCCAAAGATCGGAGTGAACCCGGCAGGGCGACGATGATGATGATAATAAGGCTAACGATGTAGGCGATGCCCAGAAGGAGCGATCTTGGCTGCAACGGATCAGTTCTCCTGTCGAACTATTTTGCACGCCGGCTTCATAGGTCGCTCAGACAAAGGGACCATACGGCGCATGCTAGTTCAAGCCTTGGGGCGCGCGAGGGTTCAACCGCGGGCTTCACCGCGAACGCGGAGAGGTCTGACAAGGGTCAAAGAGCCGACGCTTTGGCTCAATGAACGCTAGGTCCGCACTTCTTCGACAACCGCTCGCGGGAAGTGATCGGGGGTTGGAGCGCTCCCGCTCAATAGCGACGGCTCCAATCAATTTCTGCTTTTCGCGCCGCCGTTTCGGGCGGGGCTTGCCGCCTCTCTCTTCGCCCGGCGCCGCCACACGAACGCGGCAATCGGCCGGTAAGCGGGTGGATTAGCCTTACAACGCTGGCCCAGGGTGGAAGCTTGTCCTTGCTACAGATGGCGTCACAAGATCGAACCACCAGGGCGCGAGACTTGGCGCTGAACCTCAATCGTTATCGTGATCCAGATCCGCGGCGAAGCGCTCTCGAGCTTACCCTCACTGCGGGCGCGTTTGCGCTCTGCTGGCTCTTGATGTGGATGACACTCGAGTTCGGCTACTGGCTCACACTTCTCATGGCGATTCCGGCGGCAGGGTTCTTGGTTCGTCTCTTCATGATCCAGCATGACTGCGGGCATGGAGCGTTTTTCCGCAATCGCAGCACCAACAACTGGGTCGGACGCGTGATCGGAGCCTTGACACTCACGCCCTATGATTTCTGGCGCCGCAGCCACAATATCCATCATGCAAGCTCCGGCAATCTGGATCACCGCGGCATTGGCGATATCACCACGCTCACTGTCAGCGAGTATCTCGCGCTCCCACGGTGGGGGCGGCTCCAATACCGTCTCTATCGTCATCCCCTAATGATGTTCGGCATCGGGCCAGCCTACCTGTTCCTGCTGCAACATCGGTTACCCGTCGGGTTGATGCGCAAAGGCTGGCAGCCGTGGGTCAGCACGATGGCGACGAATGTAGCGGTTGCCATTCTTGTCGGCGCTATGATGTGGCTCGTCGGTGTCGGGCAATTCCTGCTCGTGCATATGCCAATCACGCTGCTCGCCGCCTCGATCGGCGTGTGGCTATTCTACGTCCAGCACCAGTTCGAGGGGACCACCTGGGTCGGGGCTCCTGGCTGGAGTGTGCACGAGGCGGCGTTGCACGGAAGCTCGCACTATGATCTTCCCGCCGTGTTGCGCTGGTTTACGGCAAACATCGGCGTTCACCACGTGCACCACCTGTGCAGCCGCATCCCCTTCTATCGATTGCCGCAGGTATTGCGCGACCATCCTGAGCTTTCGGGCGTCGGCCGGCTGACCTTTCTCGAGAGCTTGCGCTGTGTGCGTCTGGCTCTTTGGGACGAGGACCGTCGGCGTCTAGTCTCGTTTCGGGAGCTGCGCCGCGAAACTGCGCTCGCCCCTAACGATCCGACCGACTACAACGCCGATCATGCGGTCAAGAATGTCCGCTGTTGAGGGAGATCCAGTCGCGGTTGTGGCGCCGAGATCGGGTCCTAACCCAAGCCGGACCGTTGCCGATCGAACCAGGTCGCGGGGAGCGCGGCCGACGCTCATCCTTGTCCTCGCGAAAGGAAAAAGGGGCGTCCGAGCGCCCCTTTTTTGTTTCGAGCCGGAAGATGCTTCAGTTCGCTGCTGTCGCCTGCAGGGTCGTGACGGCAAGCTCCTGGCCGTTCGACTGGCAGGCGAACTGGAGCGCCTTGCCATTGAGCTGGTAGCGGGTGGAGCGGCCCGTCTCGATGGTGGCCTCGAACCGGCTCGGGGCGAAGCTCGCATCGTCGGCGACGGTGAGGACGAGCCGGCAGGCGCTGTCGTCGCGCACGTAGTAGCCGGCGGCATGGGTCGTGCCGGCGTGGAAGCTCACGCCCTGCAGCGGCTTCATTGTCTCGACGTCGGCGGCTTGGGCGCCGGCAAGATTGCCGAGAGAAACGAGCGCGGAAAGGACGGCGGCAATCGCGATGTGCTTGGTCGAGGTCATGGCGGTCTCCTTCGGTTGGGTGTTGCATCCCCTGCATCTCGTCCGGACCATCCGGCGTTGATGCGATGACCGGATCATGCGCTGCCGTACGCCGCGACGCTGTGCGATTTGCCACACGCCTGAAGATTGCTGGCAGAGCCCGCCCGGCGCGGTCGGCGCGGGCGGGATGAGGGCGCGACAACAACGCGCGCTACGCTGCCTTCGACGCCGCCAGAACGCACAGTTGATGCGCAGAACCGGGCCTTTCCGGCTCCTGCGACGAAAGTCTCGCCTACCAAAGTCCAACCCGTCGGTGTGGCAATTGCCACATCGCCGCTGTGCACAGTGCGGGACTTCCTCGGGTGTCGTTTCGCAATCTCACCCTGGAAAATTCGGAAATGAACAACGGAACTCTCGAAGACCTCTTCCTGCAGGAGCTGCAGGAAACCCACGCGGCCGAGCGGCTCACTCTCGGCAGCCTCGCAATGCCGGCGGACGCCCAAAAAGGCGCGGACACATTCCTGGATCGTTACGTGACAAGCACACGAGAGCGCATCAGGCGCCTCGAGCAGATCTTCGCTCTCGCCGGCTGCACCCCTGACGAAAGCAGCCGCTCCCCGACGGCAGGCATGATCGCGGAAATCAGCGGCCTCGCCGCTATTGCCGAGCCGGAGGTGCAAGAGACGGTTCGGACATCGCTGCAGGTCGTCCAGCACTATCTTGTGGCGCAGTACGCCATGCTCGCGTCGTGGGCGCGCCTGCTGCAAGAGCAGGAGCCCATCGCTGCAGCGCTGAAGGAGATCCACGCGTCACTCCTGCAGCCTCAAGCGGGACTGTCCGGCCGGCGCGAGGTCGAGTCGTCAAAGGGTGCCAGCATGGGCGAGCGACTTACGGCCCTCTTCGACCGCAAGCGATGACATGCTCTGTCAGTGCCGGATGCGCGCTAGCGATGCAGCGTCCGCAGCCAGCCGCGCTTCTTCTCCGCCGGAGGCGCGGCGTCGGCAGGAATACGCGGCGGAGGCTCGGCCGCAATGGTGGCAGCGCACGAGGAAATGTCCGCAGAAGGGACTGCTGCGGCGGGCGTGGACTTTATCGGTGGCGAAGGCGGCGACGATGCTGCCGGGGGCGACGCCGTCGCAGCTGCAGGCGCGGCAGGCTTTTGGGTCTCGACCTGGGCCGCTTCCTCGGCGCGCGGTTTTGACCCACCCATGCCGGACAAGCTCGGAGCCGCGCGAGGAACCGACGGCGCAGCCTCTGGCCGCGCCGGCAGCAGACCGCGAAAATAGGCTTCGATCTCGGGCGCCATCGATGTGAAGCGGATCGACACGTTGGCGCCCGCAGCCGCCGCGGTCTCGATGACCTTGCCGTATACGGCCCCCGGCAGCTCGTGGCTCTGGGGGCCGATGACGTGCATCTTGAGATTGGTGAAGGCAGGAATGGCGGTATCGAACCTCGCGACCGCCTGCTTCAGGGAGAGCTCAGTAAAGTGCCATTTCAGCATCTCGCCGCTGAGATGCGAGCCTTCGACGATCGCAGAGCTGAAGGGCACCGTGTCCACAACGGGCGTCAGCACATCGGCCGTGTCCGGCAGCACGAGCCGATAACGGCCGCCGACTCCCAGCACCTCGCAAACCGTCACCGTGTGCTCGATGCCCTTTGCCTTGATGGCCGACTGCTTGCCGAGTTTGAGCCCGGGGCCGGCCTCGCGGCGCGTCACGTCGGAAATTAGAATCTGGACGCCGGTCGTATAGGAT
>CAXMLT010000351.1:0-1569 GCA_964194245.1 uncultured Hyphomicrobium sp. | reverse complement strand
GCAGGCACTGGAGGCCACGCCCGGAATCGAACCGGGGTGCGCGGATTTGCAGTCCGCTACGTCACCACTCCGCCACGTGGCCCTACCACTCCGCGCCAAAGCGGCGCTGAACGGAAATGGCCGTTTATCATACCCCAGGGAGCGTGCAAAGATATTGAGTAGGGCATCCGCAGTAGCGTACGGGAGACGTGTGATTGCGGGCTTGAGGGCGGCTTGCGCGGCTCAAATCGCGCGGGGCTGTCTCGCCGCCGAGACGCGGGCAACGACTTTGGAGAGGGCACGATGACGGACGCCGCGCGGCAGCGTACGAACATGGTCGAGAGCCAGATTCTCACCAGCGACGTGACCGACAGGCGCATCCTGCAGGCCATGGGCTCGCTCCCGCGCGAGCGGTTCGTGCCCGCGGCCTGGGCCGATCTCGCCTACATGGACGAAGCGGTGCCGCTGTCGGCCTCGGGCCGCATGCTGATGGCGCCGCGCGTGTTCGCCAAGCTTTTGCAACTCGCCGAGATCGGCGACGTCAACTGCGTGCTCGATGTGGGCTGCGGGAGCGGCTACTCGACCGCCGTTCTCGCCAAGATCGCCAAGTCGGTCGTCGGCCTTGAGTCGGATGCGCGCCTCGCCGAGGAAGCGCGCCTCAACGCGGCGGCGCTGGGGCTTGCCAATGCCGCCATCGTCGAGGGTGTGTTGCCGGCCGGTGCCGCCAGCGACGGACCCTTTGATGCGATTGTCCTTGAGGGTTCGATCGCCATAGCGCCCGAGGCGTTGCTCGATGAGCTGAAGGACGGCGGCCGGCTGGTCGCGGTCGTGCGCGGCGAAGGCGGACTGGGCAAGGCGACGATCTGGCGGCGGCTCGGCCGCTCCTACGATCAATGGACGGCCTTCGACGCGGCGGCTCCCAAGCTTCCCGGCTTCGAGCCGGCGCTCGCCTTCACTTTCTAGGTGCTCCGAAAGGTCCAAGCGCCATGCAAGCGTCTGGTGCATAAAGGGCTGCGCGTCATGCGCGTGTAAGCGAATCCAGGCCAGCCTCAAGTGTGTGTTCGCGGAGCTTCAAACCTCGGGTATCTCTCGGGCGACGGATTGCGACGGCGACTCCTGTTAGACAGCGGTGGATCATCGGGGGATGACTGCGGGGGAATTTCAAAGTGACCCACTACCCTTCTCGCTCAGCACTTGACATGTGGAAAACCGAGCTTTTCCCGCGCTCCGGCGCGTCACCACGACGCGCGCGTGTGTGGGTTTGAAGCCACGCTCGGACAAGGCTTTTCCCCCCGCTGGCTCCCAGCCTCTACACAAAGGCGAATCAGTTCCCCACAGTCTGTTGAAAACCGGCGATTCGCTTCGCGGTCCGTCGCGAATGACGGTGCCTGCTGGGCACGTTGCTTGGAGAAAGTAATGCGGTCGACCATCCCGAACATCGGCGTGCGGCAACGGGCAGATAGGGCGAGACGGTCTCCATGGGGGCCGTTGGCGCGCCCGCGCGCCGCATTTCTTGGCGGCCTCACGGGCGTTGTCAGTCTCGCCGCCAGCCTGTGGATCGTCTCGGTGCCGGCCCAGGCGGAGAGCCTG
>CAXMLT010000350.1:0-3618 GCA_964194245.1 uncultured Hyphomicrobium sp. | reverse complement strand
TTCCTACCAACTCCGCGACGGCACCCAACGCGTCCTTGTTGTCGATGATGGCGCGGCCGGCGAGCGTGCCGGTGCTGGTGTCGATCTCGGGCGCCACGTAGTCGAGTGTGCCCGTGTGCGGATATCCGGTCTCGGTCTGCAGCCCGATGTCGACCGGGACAGGACCCAGATCCTTCAGCGTCACGCCCATCTCGCGCATGCGCTCTCGCACGGTGAGCACCTGCTGCTCGTCGATATTGAACTTCACGTAGAGCGGATCGAGCTGCACGATGGTGGCGAGCCTGGTCGGGCTGCCGGCGCCGACCATGGCGCCCGGATCGACGAGACGCGCCGACATGGTGCCGTCGAATGGCGCGGTGATGGTCGTGTAGGCGAGGTTGCGCTTGGCTTGCTCCACCTGGCCCTTGGCCTGCTCGAGCGCGGCGAGCGTCGAGTCGCGCTTGGCACGGGACTCATCGACCTGGGCGACGGATACTGCGGACGTCTTCACCAGGTCTTGCTTGCGCTTGAGGTCGTTCTCGGCCTGGATGAGCAGCGCTTCCTGCTGCTCGCCCAGCGCCGGCATCGAGCGCGTGGTCTTCGACCATGATGCGGCATGGGAGCGGGCTGAGATCGAACGGCTCGCGCACGCCGCGCCGCTGCTCGACGATCGGCTGACCTTCCGCCCGGAGCTGACGGGCACCAGCTTGCCGCCGGCGCTCGATGCCGATGGCGGTCGCAGTGATCTCGCCACCGGACATCGCGTCGAGCCCTTTCCCGAGTGGGGCGACGTTGTGCCCGGGCATGATGCCCACGCGGCAGCCGCTCCGCCTCCGTCTGCCGACCTGTCACCCGACGCTGCCCTGCACGCGCTGTTCTGAGCATTCCGCCGCGCACGCCGCTCGCTTATAGTGGCGGCATAACGGGGCGCCGGGAGGGATGGCCGCCCGTCCAATTGTCTCGCGCGGGGCAGAGATGGCGCCAGGTTATCAAGCCCGATTGCCGGCCGCGGCGGCGCTGCTGTTGGCCGCGATGACGTTCGCGCGAGCCGAGGATCCCCAACCGCAACCCCAGCAGCACCTGACCTGCACGTTGGAGGCGGGCCCGACGCGCTCCGTCGTGCGCGTCATCGACGCCGAGACCGTTCTGCTCGACGACGACGAGGAGGTTCGCCTGATCGGCGCGCTCGCCCCGCGCTCACCCGACCTTCGACCCGACGCACAATCCTGGCCGCCCGAGCGGGACACTGCTGCAGCGCTACGCGATCTCGTTGTCGGCCGCAGCGTGGAACTCGCCACTTCCGGGCGCGCCAAAGACCGCTACGGGCGCCTGCTCGCGCATCTCTTCCTCGACGACAACGGCGACCGTGTGTGGGTCCAGGGTCGCCTCCTGAGCACCGGACACGCGCGCGCCTACGGGCTGACCGACAGTTTCACCTGCGCGCGCGAGCTCTTGGCGCACGAACACGTCGCGCGTGCGGCGGGGATCGGTCTGTGGGCGACGCGGCCTACGCAACGCGCAAAGCCGACGATGGGGGCAAGCTCCTGCGCTATCGCAACAGCTATCAGATCGTCGAAGGCAGCGTCGTGCGCGTGAAGGCAGCGAAAGCCCGCACCTATCTCGATTTCGGCCGCGACTGGCGCACCGACTTCTCGGCCGGCATCGACGGCAAGATTCTGCACGCCAATCCCGAATGGGCCAAGACGCTGGCCGGGCTCGAGGGGCGGAAGGTCGAGGTGCGCGGCTGGATCGAATACCGCAGCGGGCCCTACATCGCGATCGAGGACCCGAGCCAGCTCGCCGTCATCGACGAAAGCGCGCTGCCATCACCGGCATCGCCTGCGCCAAGTGGCCCGGTGCTCAGCAGCGAGCGGCCAAATGGGGAGGGCGCGAACGAGCCGCACAAAAGAAAACGCCCGGCGCACAAGGTGCCGGGCGTCGATCTATAGGCCGCCTTCCGCTTTCGCCTCAGGCGGCCTTGGTCTGGGCATCTCCGCCCTCGGCCTCGGCCGCGAGGCGACGACCCTTGGCGCTCTTGGAAAGCACTTCGGTGATGCGTTGCACGGCGCCGCGCTCGTCGAGCTTCTCGACCGCCGCGATCTCGCGCGCCATGCGATCGAGCGCGTCCTCATAGAGCTGACGCTCGGAGTAGGACTGCTCGGGCTGCGCCTCGGAGCGATAGAGATCGCGCACGACCTCGGCGATGGCGACGAGGTCGCCCGAGTTGATCTTGGCAACGTACTCCTGGGCGCGGCGGCTCCACATCGTGCGCTTCACACGCGCGCGGCCCTTCAGCGTCTCCATCGCCTTCTTGACGATGGGCTCCTCGGAGAGCTTGCGCATGCCGACGCTCGCCAGCTTGCCGGTGGGCACGCGCAGCGTCAGCTTCTCCTTGTCGAAGTTGATCACGAAGAGCTCGAGCGCCATGCCGGCGATCTCCTGCTCTTCGATGCCGACGATGCGGCCGACGCCGTGCGCCGGATAAACGATGAACTCGTTGGCGCGGAACCCGTGCCGCTGGTTAACCGGCTTCTTCTGCGCGGCAATGAGCTGGCGCGAGGCGGCGGCCTTCTCGGCGACCAACTTCGGTGTCGCCTGCGCGACGGGAGCGGTGATCTTCTGGCCCGACGGCTTCATGGCGGCGGCGACCGCGCGGATGGCCGCGATCGCACCGGGACCCTTCCCGATGGTGGCTTTGCCGGTGACGATGGTAGCAGCAGCAGGCGCAGCCTTCACGGGCCGCGCCGGCGACTTGACGGCGCCAGCGGTTCCTGCTGTCTTGGCGTTGGACTTCGTGCTCTTGGCAGACGCCTGCGGGCCGGTGACGGGCTTGCGCGGAGTGGCCTTAAGCTTCTGGTCCGGACGAGAAAGCCCCTTCGTGGCGCCAACGGCCTTGCGGGCAGCTTTCTTGCTGGCAGCAGCGGCGGAGTTGGCCGTGCGACCGGCAGTTTGCGCCTTCTTCTTTTGAGCCATAGGGGTCGTCTCACTTTCTCGTCGGGGTGTACTTAAAACTGGCACTCGAAACGCGTACTCGGAGCGATCACGCACCAACCCAGGGCGTCGACAGAACCGCCGCCGCTCTCGCAACTTTCGGATCCGAAAGGGGAACCCGCCAGCGCTGGTTTCCGATCCGGAAGTTGTATTGGCTTATGTCAAAACCGCTCTTCCTCGGTCCGCGCGCGGCGGATCGTCGTCCGTCTCAGGGGTAAGAGATACTGTTTGTCCGCACCTGTTCCGGTTTTGTATGCAGTTCTCTGCTTCAATACAATCTACCGTAACACAAACTTCATCGAAAATGAAGGCCGACCGGCCCGCAGGATGTGGGGCCGATTAACAGGAGGCTTTGGATTCAAGGCTTTCCGCTCAGGTTTTGCACATTTTGCCGCAAGCGGTCTGGCAGGCGCTAGTCGCCGGTTCCGGGCTCGGGGGAGAAGTACTTCTCAAACTTGCCGGCCTCGTCCTTATGGGCGTCAGCGTCGGCGGGAGCGTCCTTCTTGGACGTTATGTTTGGCCAAGTCTCGGAAAACTTGCGGTTGAGCTCCAGCCACTTCTCCAACCCGGGCTCCGTGTCGGGCTTGATCGCCTCGACCGGGCATTCTGGCTCGCAGACCCCGCAGTCGATGCACTCGTCGGGATGAA
>CAXMLT010000349.1:0-11855 GCA_964194245.1 uncultured Hyphomicrobium sp. | reverse complement strand
CCGCCGATCTGTGCCGCGCCGACGAGCCCGGCCGCACTGTCGATCATCAGGTATTCGGCGGTCTCGCCGTCTCCTTCCTCGACCGGCACCGACTTCAACGCGGACGGCATGCCCTTCATCGTGTGCTTCTGGAAGAAGCACTCCTTGCTGACGCCATCGGGGCAGCGAACGAGGCTCAAGGGCCGGCCGCTGACGTGCGGCAGCATGCGCCCGCTCACCGCGACGAGGTACTCGGCGAGGCCCTCCTTGGTGATGCCGGCTTCCGCGAACAGCATCTTGTCGGGATGCGTCAAGCGCACGCCCTCTATATCGTCGTCCTGCGCGGCACGTTTCGGCATGGCTATGACCGGTTGCGATTGCACGTCCTTGGCCGACTTGTCGCTGCGCAGCCCCAGGTAGGCCGGGTGGCGCAGCCGTCCGTCCGTCGTCTTCTCCGTATAGGCGATCTGCGCTACGAGACGCGGCTCGACCCAGCTGGCGTCACGCTCGATGTCGCGGGGAGCGTCGACGAACGGGCTCGTTGGCCGCTGCAGCCGCGACAGGCGCTCGCCGAGATCGTGCAGCAGCTCGGCATCGAAGCCCGTCCCGACGCGGCCACGATAGTGCAGCACGTCGCCGACGTACTCGCCGAGCAGCAGCGAGGCGAACGCGCGCCCCTTCTTGCTGGATCGCCGGTAGCCGCCGATGACGAACTCGTCGTTGCCCGTGCATTTGCTCTTGAGCCAGCTCTTGGTGCGCTGAGAGAGATACGGCACGTCGGCGCGCTTCGAGACGATGCCTTCAAGGCCCATGTGGCAGGATTTGGCGAACATCTTGTCGCCGTGGCCGACGACGTGCTCGCTGTAGGCGATCCCGTCGGGTGGCGACCGCAACAGCGTGTGTAGGAGCTCCTTGCGCCGGATCAGCGGCTCCTTGCGCAGATTGCGGCCATCGAGTTCGAGCAAGTCGAACACATAGTAGGTGAGCGGCTCGTTGCCGGCCTTGAGGCCATGCTGCAGCAGGCCGAAGCTCGAGCGGCCCTGCTTGTCGAGCGCAACGATCTCGCCGTCGAGCAATGCGTTTTTCACGCGCAGCTTCTCGAGCGCGCGCGCGACGCCGGCGAACTTGTCGGTCCAGTCCTGGCCCGAGCGCGTGTAGATGCGAACGCGTCCGCCAGCGATCGCGGCGATCGAGCGATAACCGTCGTACTTGATCTCGTGAAGCCAGTCGTCGCCCTCGGGCGGCGCGGCGACGAGGGTCGCGAGCTGCGGGGGCACGAAGCGGGGCAGCCGCGCTTCGGGTTCGCCGCGCGAGCCGATCGCCTTGTCGACGTGGGAAGCGCTGTTGCGCGCCATGGAAAGGCTCGACTGCGGTTGCTGGGCGCCGTCCTTCAGGGGCTCAGCATATGCATCGCCCTCCTTAACGAGCAGCCAATTCTCGCGTTTTTCGCGCGCGGCTTTGGCAAGTCTCAGCAACGCGAAGCCGCCTTTCAGCCGTTCGCCTTGGAGATCGAACTTCAGGAGGCCGGTACGCAGGCCCTCGCGTGGGTCGCCGCGCGGGCTCCAGTGGCCGATATCCCATAAGGTTTCGGCCGGGGGGCCCGTGTGTGCCTCTGGGATCGAGCCGCGTAGGAAGTCCGTTTTGACGGGGCAATCGGCGGTCCGCACCGCAAGGCGTTTCTGCGCGGGGTCGAGGCTCGGGCCGTTCGACACGGCCCAGCTCTTCAGCACGCCGTCGAGCTCGAGGCGGAAATCGTAGTGCAGCAGCCGATCGTCGGGCTTCTGCACGACAAAGCCGAGCCCACGTTCAGCCGTGTGGCGTGGCGCAGGTTCGCGGCGAAGCTCGCCCTTGTCGGAGTAGGGCTTGAGGGCTCGTTGCATGCGAAGGGCGCCTTTTTGCTCCCCCGGTCGCATGTGCCAGCCGGGCGCGGAGACGCGTGCGATCTGACGAGGTAACGCCCGTCGCGGCGAGGCGGTTCCCTGCTACTTGGGGGCGTGCGCTGCTCAGATAACAGGCAGCTTCGCGCGCGGATCGGCCACTTCGCGCACGAGGCGCAGCAGCGTCGAGGCCTTTACGGGTTTCGTTACGAAACGCACGCCGCGCGGGAGGTGGTAGCCTGCCGGCTCCATTACGCCTGACACGAGGATCACGCCCATATGCGGGCAGTTGCTTTGCACGCGGCGCGCGAGTTCGAAGCCGTTGAAGGCACCGGGCATTGCGACATCGCTGACGACCGCGCAAACCTCTCCGCGCTTGGCCACCGCGAGCGCATCCTCGCCATTCGTGGCGGTGATCACGTCGAAACCCGATTGGCCGAGCACGTCCGATAGGTAGATGCGCACGAGCGCCTCATCCTCGACGACGAGGACGGAGGCCACACTTTCCGCGTTAACGCTGTTCATGGGTGGGACAACGGGGCCCAGCCCGGTCCGTTCCGGGGAAGGGGTGCGAAAAACGCAGGGCCGCCGGGCATTTTGCCGCCCGGGACCGTGGCCCGGGGTCGCTTCGCAGAGATAGGCCGGCAAGGTTATTGAAGGCGCGGCTCCATCTGATGATCGTCCTTGAAGTACCTGCGTGCGTGCGCCACGAGCTCGCCGTCGGTCGGATGGTCGATGGTCTCCACGCCGACAATCTTCGCGCCGAGCGCCGGCGCGTGACGTTCAATGTGCTTGACGAGCTCCATCTTTGCGTTTGCAGGTCCGGTGACGAGCACGGCTCCCGCATCCGCGATGGCGTCGGCTACGCGTTGAAGGAAATCCTGGTCTTCCGCCGCGTGGCCGCTGCCGATGCTGTTGGCCTTGTGGTGAATGTGGCGCGTCGGGTTGTGGGGGTGCAGGACGAGGCGATCGACGTCCGCAACGTTGAAATGAAAGACGCGGGCTTCGCGGTGGTCGATCCAGACGATGGCATGGTAGTGGCTCGGCATGCAGCCTCCTTTCGAGAGTGACGCCTTCCTCAAGCACACGGCGGCGTCACCGCGCGCAGCCCCCACACGACCTTTTAGCCTTCGCTCCGTCGGAGCTCAGTAGCCAACGCATTCGTAATAGCGCTGCCACCAATAGCCGCCTCCGTTCGCCGCGGCTTGCGCGTAGAGCCATGCGCAACCGCCGTACCCATAACCTCCGTAGTAGCCGTAACCCCCGTAGTAGTACGGGTAGAAGCCGGCGTAGCCATAGCCACGGTGACGTCGGAAGTTGCCGGACCCGTAGGCCCAATTCCTGCCGGGCCCGCGATAGCCTGGAACACCTCCGCCGCGATTCATCCGGAAGGCTCCGCCGCCGTATCCGGGATGACCCATGTGCGGGCCACCACCGTGCGGGCCACCGTGGCCAGGTTTCGCTACGGACACTCCGGCTGCGGGACCGAGAAGCACGGCGGCGGCAGCGAGAATGAGCGCGACGCTTATCTTGTTCATGGGCTTATCTACTCCTGCGCTGGCGCCAAGCTAACTACTTAGGCAGGCCGCGCATTGATACAACTCAACGAGCGCATTCAGCCATTTCCGTCGTGACTGGAGTGCCGCACCTCGCCAGCGCTATCCGACCTCTTCCACTTCTTCGGTGCGCGGCGAAGACCGACGGGGAGCGGACGGCGGCGGCCGCGGCTTCTAGGTCATGGAGGCTATGGAGCGGGCGATCGGGATCGAACCGACGACATTCAGCTTGGGAAGCTGACGTTCTACCACTGAACTACGCCCGCGCTCCTCAGCGCTTTACCACATCCGCAGGCGGTCCGAGAAGCCGCGGCGCAATGTCTCCGTCGGCGCCCCCCTCGAGGGTGAAACCATCCTGCCGCAGTGGCGTTTGCCCACCTCCAAGAAAAGAGGAGAACGCCATGACGTATCTAACCAAGACTGTCCTCATCGCTGCCGGCGCGCTGGCGCTTGCCGCCACGAGCGCTTCAGCCGAGGTCGTCTGCAATGACGAGGGCGACTGCTGGCACGTCAAAGGGAAGATGGATTACAAGCCCGAGTTCAGGCTGCACGTTCACCCCGACAGCTGGAAGTGGGGTGAGAAAGAGCATTACAAGTGGCGTGAGCACGAAGGCCACGGCTATTGGCGTGGCGGTGCTTGGATCGGCCTCTAAGCTCGACGCCGGAAAGAAAGCCGCTCCCTCGGGGGCGGCTTTTTTGCGACGCGCATTCACCGATGCTTCACTCGGATAGGCGATTCTCGCCGACATCGTTTGCATGGAGCAACACATGAAGCTGCTCGGATTTGCGCTGATCGCGGCCGGCCTGGTCGCCGCCGCCTCGACCGAAGCCGCCGCCGGCCGGCGCATCGCGGGACCCTACTACGTGTCCTATCCCTACCCCTACACCACGCACCGTTGGGGCCACTGGTATGACCCCTATGCGCACTGGGACTACTGGCGCGTAACACACGGGCGCCCGCGCCACTGGTAGGCGCTATTGCCGCTCTCGATAGATCGGGCATACGCGGGCCGCGCGAGCTGCTACATGGTACGCGCGCGCTAAACTGATTCGAGCGCCGCGACGTGCAGCGTCTTCAACCAAGGAAGATCCGATGAAAAAAGCTACCGCGAAAAAGGCCGCCCCCAAGGCAGCCGCCCGCAAGCCCATGGCCGCCGCAAAGAAGCCGGCCGCGAAGGCGCGGGGCAAGCGCTGAGCCAGCGCTTCCTGCTAATCTCATTCGCGTAGCTTAACGGCCCCTGACGGGGCCGTTTCGTTGTCAGCCCCGCCGCTTGCGCATGCGCTCGCCTACTTCCCCTTCACGAGCGCGTCGCGGATCTCTTTCAGGTAGATCTCCGACGGCGTCGGCGCGGGCGCCGCGGGCTTGGGCTTGCGCACCATGTTGATGCCCTTGATGAGGAAGAACAGCGCGATCGCCGTAATCAGGAACTGGATGATCGCATTGAGGAAGAGCCCGTACTTGATGTCGACGCCCTCGACCGGCACGAGCTCCAGGTTGGAGAAATTTACCCCCGCCGTGATGTAGCCGATGATCGGCATCAGGACGTTGGCGACGAGGGTCGAGACGATGGGCGAAAAGGCCGCGCCGATGATCACGCCGATGGCGAGATCGAGCGCGTTGCCCTTCATCGCGAAGTCCTTGAATTCGTCCCACATGTGTCGCATCGAACCGTCCTCCTTGCCCCGGGGCCCGGCTATCGGCCCCTCCTGGAACGTTCTTAAGCAATCGGAGCGCCCCGTTAAGTTGGCACTTTGGCCAATCCCCCGCTTTGCGCCATAACAGGGTCGCAACTCTGGCGCCTCTTTCAGCGTCAGATTCGGGAACCTCGGGGATCTTCGGCCATGATGGAGCGCAAGGAACGCAAGCCCTACTGGCGGCACACCAAGTGGCAAATGCTGGCGAGCGTCGTGCCGTTCCTGGTTCTGATCATCGTGCTCCCGCTCTACGCCTCGAGCCTCAACGGGGCGAAGTTCCTGGGCTTCCCGCTCGGCTACTTCCTCAGCGCCCACGGCATCGCGATCATCGCGATCTTCACGGTGGCGAGCTTCGTCAACCGCCAGGATGCGATCGACCACTGGCACGGGGCGCACGAGGACAATTGAGCCGCGCTCTCGGACCACCGCCGATGATCACCACCTCGCGCACCCGCTTCGTCAACCCGCGGCTCGGGGCCTATTTCGGCATCTTCGTCAGCCTGCTCACCGGGCTCGTGCTGCTGCTCATGATCTTCGAGCAGCTCGGCACCTCCGAGCTGGTGCTTCGGTGGATAATGTTAGTCGGCCCGCTCCTGCTCTATTGCGCGATCGGGCTCAGCGTTCCGAGCCACGAGGCAATCGAGTTCTTCGCCTCGGGCCGCCGCGTGCCGGCCGGCTACACGGGCCTCGGGCTCGCGAGCGCGGCGATGGGTGCGACCGGCATCGTCGCCATGACCGGCACCTTCTTCCTCATCGGCTTCGACGCGCTGTGCCTCGTCATCGGCGGGCTGGCGGGCTTCGTCATCATGGCGGTGATGCTCGCGCCGTTCCTGCGCAAGTTCGGTGCCTTCACGGTGCCGAGCTATCTCGGGCGCCGTTTCGAGAGCAAGCCCGTGCGCATTGCCGCCGCGGCGCTCATCGCCGTGCCGCTGCTGTTACTGCTGGCGGCAGAGCTCAGCATGGGCGCGGGCGCGGCCTCGTGGCTCACGGGCCAGCCGCGCGGCCTGATGATCCTGCTGCTGGTCGTCGCCATGATCGTGACGGTGGTGCTGGGCGGCATGCGCTCCTTCAATTGGTCGAGCAGCGCGCAGGCGATCGCCGCGCTTCTCGCCCTCATCGTGCCCGTCGCCATCGTCGCCGTGATGGTGAGCAACTTCCCCCTGCCGCAGCTCACGCACGGCCCGGTGCTGCGCCAGCTCGTCTACAATGAGGCCTCGCAGGGCGTGCCCGTGGTCCCGGCGTCCCAGCTCGCGTTCATGCTGCCGCCTGAGGGCTTCGCCTCGGTCGCCAAGCGTTTCACGGCGCCCTTCGGCAGCGTCGGCCCGCTGGCGTTCGTCATCGCCATGCTGACCGTGATGACCGGCGTCGCCGCCTCGCCGTGGCTGTTGCCGCGCCTGACCATGACGCCCGGCGTCTATGAGACGAGAAAGTCGCTCGGCTGGGCTACGGTGTTCTTCGGGCTCACCATGCTGACGGCGGCCTCGGTGTCGGTCTACATGCGCGACTTCACCATGGACGTGGTGAAGGATGGCTCGCCCGCGCGGCTCCCCGATTGGATGCAGGATCTCGTTCGGCTCGGCTTCATGCAGTTTGACGCGACCGCGAGCCCGCTCACGTTCACGAGCTTCAAGCTCGCGCGCGACACCGTGCTGCTGAGCCTTCCCGTGGCAGCCGGCCTGCCGAATGTGTTTGCCTACTTCGCCGCCGCCGGCATCGTCGCCGCGGCGCTCGTCGCGGCGGCCGCGGCGACCGTTGCCCTCGGCAACGTGCTGACCGAGGATGTCGTCAACGGCTTCTCGTGGGAGCCGATGCCGAAAGACGCCCGCATATGGATCGGGCGCATCGCCATTGCCGGCGTCGCCGCGCTCGGCGGCATCTTCACGCTGCTGTCGCCGACCGACCCCCTGCGCCTGCTGCTCTGGTGCTTTGCGATCACCGGCTCGACGCTGTTTCCGGTGCTGGTGCTGTCGATCTGGTGGAAACGCATGAATGCGTTCGGCGCGCTCGCCGGAATGGGGTGCGGATTTGCCGTCGCGGTGCTGACGATCCTTGCCGGCGAATCCCACATCATCGGCCTCGACGGCGCGCTCGCGGGCATTGTCGGGCTGCCTGCCGGCGCGCTCGGCGCGCTGCTAGCAAGCCTTGCCACGCCGGGCCCGACGCGGAGCATGCTGGAACTCGTGCGCGAGATCCGCATTCCCGGTGGTGAGGTGGTGTATGACCGCGAGATGCGGCTGATGCGCCTCAAGAACCGCGAGCGCGTCTAACTGCCCCGCCCCACCGACTTGCTCCGGTCGTGCTGCGCACGTAAAGCCCTGGCTTAGATCTTCACCGCCCCTGAGGACCTCCTGCCGATGTCCGCGCCGCAACGTTTGAGCCTCTATCCCGCGATCGAGCCCTATCGCAGCGGGCGTCTCGCCGTCACCGACGGGCACGAGCTCTACTTCGAGGAATGCGGCAATCCCGACGGTAAGCCGGCGCTGATGGTGCACGGCGGCCCCGGCGGCGGCTCCAACGCCAACATGCGCCGCTATCACGATCCGGCCGAGTACCGCATCATCCTGTTCGATCAGCGCGGCTGCGGACGGTCGACCCCGCACGCCTCGATCGAGGCCAACACGACGTGGGATCTCGTCGCCGACATGGAGCGGCTGCGCGCGCATCTCGGTATCGAGCGCTGGCAGTTTCTCGGCGGCTCATGGGGCTCGACGCTCGCGCTTGCCTATGCCGAGAAGCATCCCGAGCGCGTCGCCGACATGATCCTGCGCGGCGTCTTCCTCCTGCGCCGCAGCGAGCTCGATTGGTTCTACCAGGCCGGCTGCGGCTGGATCTTCCCCGAGGCGTTCGCGGTCTATCAAGAGCAGATCCCCGCTGACGAGCGCGACGACATGATCGCCGCCTACCACAGGCGGCTCACGCATTCCGACCCGGCCTTGCAGCTCGCGGCGGCCAAGGCCTGGAGCATCTGGGAGGGCTCGACGTTGGCGCTCATCCAGGACCCCGAGCGCATCAAGCAGTTCGGCGCCGACGCCTACGCGCTCGCGTTCGCCCGCATCGAGTGCCACTACTTCGTCAACAACGGCTTCTTCGAAGCCGACGGCCAGCTCCTGCGCGACGCGCCGCGCATCCGCGACATCCCGGGTGTGATCGTGCACGGCCGCTACGATGTGGTAACGCCGATCAAGAACGCGTTCGACCTGAAAGCCGCCTGGCCCGGAGCAGAGCTGCACATCGTGGCCGACGCCGGCCACGCCATGAGCGAGCCCGGCATCGTACATGAGCTGATCTCGGCAACGCGGAAATTCGGGCGGGCGGGCGCCTAGCCCTAGCCGGCCAAGCGCGTCCCGAGATAGTGCAGCACCACCTCGCGGGTGTGTGGGCGGTCGCGGTGCTCGGCGACATAGATGCCCTGCCAGGTGCCAAGCACCATGGACCCTGCGCGCACCGGGATCGACAACGAGGTTGCGGTCAGCGCCGCCTTGATGTGCGCCGGCATATCGTCGTCGCCCTCGATCGCGTGCAGGTAGGGCGCGCCTTTGGGCGCGAGCCGGTCGAGCGCATGCACGAGGTCGGTCTGCACGTCAGGATCGGCGTTCTCCTGGATGAGGAGGGATGCCGAGGTATGGCGGATGAACAGCGTCAGCAGGCCGTCGATCGCGCCGATCTCGCTGAGCCAGCCCGAGACGTCCTCCGTCAGCAGCGAAAGGCCAGGTCCGCGCGTATCGACGCGCAGCGTCTCGAACGCCTGATCGAGGGCGCCCTTCGCCTTGGTTCGCGTGGCTTCGCTCATCGTCTGCTGGCCTGAGCCGCGCCGTCAGAGGGCCTTGCCCGGGCGGTCCTGCTGCTCCTGCAACCTGTCGAGCCGCTCGTGGATCTTCTTCGCCATGGCCTCGAGGTAGTCGAAGGCGCGGTCGACGTCTTGCTCGGAAGGCAGTGCGAGCTTCGGCTTGGGCGGAACGTCAGGACCGTTGTCGTTGAGGCCGAGTTTCTGGTCGACGTGGTCGAGCTGGTCGTGCAGCGATTTGTTCTCCGCGCGCAGCCGGTCGATCTCGGCGGTGAGGTTGCGCTGGCTGTCGTTCATGTCCTGGCAGGACCACTGGCCGACGGTGCCGGTGCAGAGCGACATGGCGCCGGTCTGCGTGTCGAGGCGCACGACGCCGTTGGCCGTCGGCGTCATCGAGTAGCGCCCGCCGGTCTCATCGGCCTTGGGGCCCGAGGTCGCGGCGAGTGCCACCCCCGCCAGGCCCACGACGATGAGCGAAAAAACGACGAAGCTCGATCTCTTCATGCCGTCCTCCACGCTTCGAACGCCGGCCCAGCCGGTCGTCGTTCACGATTGGTCAACATACCCCGGACGGGGCTGAACGGCGGAGAATTTGCGCCTTTTCGCTCCTTTTTGGGGCGATTTGGCCCCTTTTGGAGCGAAATTCACGCCCCGCTTAACTCAACGTTTACCGAGACTCGCTGAGCTTCAAGGTGAGCGGTTTTGCCTTCTCACGCGGACGCCAGCCCACCGACCGCAACGCCTTTTCCCATCAGCGCGCGCCCCAAGGGACCGAGATGCCGACACAAGCTCCGAAGGAAATGCACGGCGGCCAAGCCGGTACCGCCCCGGAAGAGCCGAGCCAGATGACGCGTCTGGAGCAGATGCGCGAGCGCCTCGCCTCTCTGGGCGAGGAGGCCCGGTCGATCCGGGAACAGATGCCGCATGAGTTCGAGCCGGACGTGGAGCGCATCCAGCAGCAGATGCAGCGCCTGGGCGAGCGCCTGTCGGAGCTCAGCGGCGGCCTCGTCGATCAGACTGCGCAGGCAAAGGTCGCCGTTCGCGAAATCGTGATTCATCGCCGTCCCCAGGTGACGACCACCGCCCAGGCTCAGCCGTCCCGCACTGGCGGCGACGAAGGCGCGCACGTGTCCCGCGCCGCTCCCAACGAGGTGATCATGCTCGGCGGCCCTGCGAAAGCCGACAACCCCTGGAGCGAGGAAAGCGCCCGCGCTCTCACCCGCTTCTACGAGTCGGGCGAGGCCTTCATCGGCTACGCGCGGGAAGCCGCGCACGCGGCCGTCAATGCCGCAAAGCCGCAGACCTCCGCGCAGGATACTCCGGCGCATTCGAACGCGCCGTCGTCGCCCGAAGAGCAAACCGCGCAGCAAAACGATCAAGCCATCCTTTCCACCATCGAGCCCGCGTGGCTCGACCAGCGCCTCTCCGAGATCGCGATGCGCATCGAGCAGTCGCTTGCTGAGATGCACCCGGGCAACTCGCTGCTGACGCTCGGCCGCCGCTTCGACCAGCTCGAGGGACGCATGACGTCGGCTCTTGGCGGCATGGCGACGCGCGCCGACCTCAAAGAGCTGCGCCTCGCGGAGACGCAGATCGAGGAGATCAGCACCCAGCTCGACCAGCTACGGCGCCAGTTCGTCCGTCTCGACGCCATCGACGCGCATTTGGGCACGCTCGCCTCCCAGCTTTCGGACGAGCGGATGACGCGGCTCTTCACCAACGGCATGGGGTCGACCCGCGATACTGCCCGGCTCGAGCAGATCAGCTCGCAGCTTGCGACCATCGCGGGCCAGCTCTCGCACGAGCGCCTCGCCGATCTCATCAGCCAGAACGCCGTGCGCACGGCCGACCTCGAGGAGATGGCGACCGTCGCCGCGCAAAAGGCCGCCGCCCGCTTCGCCGATCGCGAGGAGCGCGAGATTCAGACGCGCGACATCGGCGAGGTCCGCGGCATGCTTGAAAGCCTCATCAACGAGCGGCGCCACCACGACGAGAACAACGCCAGCATGCTGGATACGATGCAGCAGGCGATCATCCGCGTGCTGGACCGCATCGATTCGCTGGAAGTCGCACAGCAGGAGGCCAATGCGCCCCAGCAGGCGACGTACGCCCCCGTCCCGATGCAGTCGGGCGAGGCCGAGCCCGCCGCGCATGCCTACGAGCCGGCTGAGGATCACGACAGCGAACCCGATTACGGCGCTCCGAAGCCCCACGCCTATGCTCCCGAAGCTCCGCACGGGATGTTCACCCCTCCGCCGGCACCGGAGGCGCCCGCTTCCCAGGGGATGTTCACATCACCGCCGTTCGATCTCGACGCCGCCTTCGCAACCGATCGCGACAGTGCGCCTTCGAACTACGCGATGCCGGACGCTCCCACCCAGCCGGTCGACCCCCTGCGCCACGATTTCATCGCGGATGCGCACCGCGCCAAGCTCAAAGCCGCAGCCAAGATCGACACCAGGCTCGATCCCAATCTCGGGCGCACCGGCGAGATGTCGGCGGAGCGCGGGTCTACGGTGCAGAAGCCCCGCAAGCGCCGCGGCATCTTCCGCTCGCCGCGCGTGCTCATGAGCGTTCTCACGATTCTCGCCATGATCCCGGCCGCGCTGTTCTTCATGCCGCGCGCGCCCACGCACGATCGCGCGCTTCCCGCTGCCGCCGATCTCGCCATGCCCACGATGGATGAGCCGGCGCCGATGGCTGCGCCGGGCACCACCGATTCGACTGCGCCCGCCGCAATCCCGCAGGCTGCGCCGCAGGACGGCGAGGATTCAAAGCCACCCGCCGACGCCGCGCCTGCTGCACCCCCGGCCTCCAAGCAGTCGCAGCGGCTCGTTCCCGACGCTCAGCCCGGTGCCCGCGTCTTCGAGGACGTCGACGCCCCGGCGCCCGCCCCCGATCCCAAGATGCGCCGCCTCGACTCGGCTTTGCTTTCGCCCGCCGCTTCCTCACCCGAGGAAGCGC
>CAXMLT010000348.1:0-5068 GCA_964194245.1 uncultured Hyphomicrobium sp. | reverse complement strand
CCCCCGCCGCGCCTTCAACCACCGCGATGCCGCCGCCGCCCCCGGATGCCGGGCAGGCAGCGCCGGCGCCCGATGCCACCTCACCCGAGGGCGGCACGAAAAAGGACGACAGCACTCTGCCGGGCCCCGATCAGCCGGACTAGCGGTCAAACCCGAACGCGGGGTGGGTCGATGGCGACTGGCAGCGACCTGCGCCGCCTCGCGCTGGCACTCGAGGGCACAAGCGAGCATCCGCACTTCGATCGCGCGGCCTTCAAGGTCGCGCGCATCTACGTCACGCTCGCCGCGGACAAGCGTTCCGCCAACTTCAAGTTCACGCCCGACGAGCAAGAGTTCAAATGCATGATGATGCCGGACGCGTTTGCGCCGCTCGACAACGCATGGGGTCGGCAGGGTTGGACCGTCTGCACACTTGCCAGTGTCAGCTCCGCTGAGCTCAAAGCCGCACTCGAGATGGCTTGGCGGCACGCGCAGTCCAAGTCGCGCCGCAAGAGCTGAAGCTAACCCGGAATCGAGCTAGCCGCGCAACAGATCGCGCAGGCCTTTGCGCGCCACGTCGCGCAAGGCGAAGCTGGACTTCATGCGCGCGACTCCCGGCAGCCGTGAGAGCTGCTCCTTGTGGATGCGCTCGAAATCGGGAAGGTCGCGCGCCATGACCGTGAGCAGGTAGTCGTCGTCGCCAGACATCAGGTAGCAGGAGACCACGGAGGGCGCCTTGCCCACCGCCTTCTCGAAGGCCGCGAGCACATCCTCACTCTGGCTCTTCAGGCTGATCTGCACGATCACCGTCATGCCGAGATCGAGCGCGCGATGATTTACGTCGGCCCGATAACCCTCAATCACACCCGCTTCCTCGAGCGCCCGTATACGCCGCGCGATGGCCGTGGGCGACAGCGGGATGCGCTCGGAGAGATCGACCTGGCTCAAACGCGCATCCTCGAGCAGCGCGGCCAAAATGGCCCTATCGAGCGCGTCTAGAGCCTTCTCCTTCGCTTTCATGCGTGTTTTTGCCATTTGACGCAGAATATAGGCATTTCAAGGCAATTCCGCAAAGGAAAAGGCCAAGTATCGCTCCCGAATCGCGGCGATTCTCTCAATGCGAAACAAATCGCCGAGAGCTGCCGCGACCCTGAAGGAGGGACACATGCGCATTGGCGTTCCAACCGAGATCAAGAGCAACGAATTCCGGGTCGGCCTCGTGCCGGGCTCCGTGCGCGAGCTCGTCGCGCGCGGACATGAGGTGATCCTGCAGTCGGGCGCCGGCGCCGGCATCTTCGCCGACGACGCCACCTACGAGAAGGCGGGCGCGCGCATTGTGCCGGACGCCGAGGCGGTGTTTGCCGCAGCCGACATGATCGTCAAGGTGAAGGAGCCGCAGGCGATCGAGTACCGGCGGCTGAGGCCCAACCAGATCCTCTTCACTTACCTGCACTTGGCAGCCGATCCCGAGCAGGCTCGCGGCCTCATGGCCTCCGGTGCCACGGCCATCGCGTACGAAACTGTGACCGACTTTACTGGCGCACTTCCGTTGCTCGCGCCGATGAGCGAGGTGGCGGGCCGCCTTGCCATCGAGGCCGCGGCGAGCGCCTTGCGCCGCCCGACCGGCGGACGCGGCGTACTGATGGGCGGCGTTCCGGGCGTTCGCCCCGCAAAGGTCGTGGTGCTGGGCGGCGGTGTCGTCGGCACGCATGCGGCACGCATGGCCGCCGGACTCGGCGCGGAAGTTTCCATCCTCGACCGCTCGCTGCCGCGTCTGCGCCAGCTCGATGAGCTGTTTGAAGGGCGCGTACGCACGCTCGCCTCCACGCTCGAGTCCATCGAGACAGAGGTGTTCGGCGCCGATGTCGTCGTGGGCGCCGTGCTTGTCGCCGGCGCCAGCGCGCCCAAGCTCGTGAGCCGCGCGATGCTGAAGCAGATGAAGCGCGGCGCCGTGCTCGTCGACGTGTCGATCGATCAGGGCGGCTGCTTTGATACGTCGAAGCCGACGACGCACGCCAATCCGACCTTCGAGGTCGACGGGATCATCCACTACTGCGTCGCCAACATGCCAGGCTGCGTCCCGGTGTCCTCGGCCCAGGCGCTGAATAACGCGACCCTCCCCTATGTGATCAAGCTTGCCGACAAGGGCTTGAACGCGCTCGATCGCGATCCGCATCTTTCCGCCGGCGTCAACGTACGCGGCGGGCGTATCGCGCATCCCGCGGTGGCGGGCTCCCTCGGCTTCGACGGGACAAGCATCGCGGTCGTCGCCGCGGAGTAGCAAAAAGAAGCGCGCCGCTCGAACCCGGGCGGCGTGCATTTGCATTTTAGTTGGCAGACTTCAGAACTTTCTTCATCACGCTGATGAGCTCGTCGATCTCGCTCTTCTCGATGATGAGCGGCGGCGCCAGCGCGATCGTATCCCCCGTGGCGCGCACGAGAAGCCCGCTCTTGAAGGCCTCAAGGTAGCGCGTATAGGCGCGTTTGCCCGGCTCCCCCGGCGCCGGCTCGAGCTCGATCGCGCAGATGAGGCCGATGTTGCGGATGTCGATGACGTGCGGCAGCCCCATGAGCGAATGCACCGCCTCCTCCCAGTAGGGCGCAAGCTCGGCGGCGCGGGTCAGCAGCCCTTCCTCGCGATAGATGTCGAGCGTCGCGATGCAGGCGGCGCAGGCGACCGGATGGCCGGAGTAGGTGTACCCGTGCGCGAATTCGATCGCCTCCTCGGGGCCGGTCATCAGCGCGTCGTGGATGTTTCCTTTGACAAACACAGCGCCCATGGGCACGGCGCCGTTGGTGATCCCCTTGGCCGTGGTGATGATGTCGGGCGAAACGCCGAAGTATTCCGCGCCAAACGGCGCGCCGAGGCGGCCGAACGCAGTGATGACCTCATCGAAGATCAGCAGGATATCGTGCTTGGCGCAGATGGCAGCGAGGCGCTTCAAGTAGCCCTTCGGCGGAACGAGCACGCCGGTCGAGCAGGCGACCGGCTCGACGATGACGGCGGCGATGCTCGATGGGTCGTGCAGGAGCGCGAGCCGCTCCAGATCGTCGGCAAGCTCCGCGCCGTGCTCGGGCTCGCCGTGGCTAAAGGCGTTGCGCGACAGGTCGTGGGTGTGGCGCATATGATCGACACCCGCCACGAGCGCACCGAACATGCGGCGGTTAGCGCCGATGCCGCCGACCGAAGTGCCGCCGAGGTTGACGCCGTGATAGCCGCGCTCGCGGCCGATGAGGCGCACCTTGCCGGCGTTACCCCTAGCGCGGTGATAGGCGAGCGCGATCTTGAGCGCGGTGTCGACCGACTCCGAGCCGGAGTTGGTAAAGAACACGTGGTCGAAGCCGGGCGGCGCAATGTTGACCAGCTTCGACGCACACTCGAACGCCTTCGGGTGGCCCATCTGGAACGTGCCGGCGAAGTCGAGCTCGTCGAGCTGCCGGCGGATCGCCTCGGCGATCTTCGTCCGGCGATGTCCGGCGTTGACGCACCATAGCCCCGAGGTTCCGTCCATCACGCGGCGGTTATCGTCCGTCACGTAGTGCATGCCGTCGGCGGAAACGAAGAAGCGTGGCGCCTGCTTGAACTGGCGGTTCGACGTGAACGGCATCCAGAAGGCTTCGAGATCGTTTGTCTTGCGCCGTACACTCATAGGGATACCCGGTTCACGGCCTCCGCGAGGCTCGCCGCGAAAATATCCATGCCTTCCTTGACCAGCGCATCGCTCGCGGTAAGCGGCACCAGAAAGCGGATCACGTTGCCGTAGGCGCCGCAGGAGAGAAGGATCAAGCCTTTTTCGTTCGCGATCTTCATGAGCGTGGACGTGAGCCCCCGGGCAGGCTCGCCGCTCGCTGCACTCTTGACCAGCTCGACGGCGCACATGGCGCCAAGCCCACGGACGTCGCCGATGCAGTTCAGATTGGAATTGTCCTGCAGATCCCTGCAGCGGTCGAGAATGATCTTGCCGATGGCATTGGCGCGCTCGCAAAGCTTCTCCTCCGCGATCACGTCAAGGACCGCGTGCGCCGCAATGTCCCAGGTGGAGCGCTCCGTGAGGGAATTGAGATCGAGCTCCTCCTTTCCCCCCGTGATGTTGAGCAGGGAATGCAGGAATGCCCGGATCTATGTGTTGCCGGAACGCGGATAGGATGCGATCCAAACAACCCCGCCCATGTCTCGTCCTTGCCTAGGATGGTAAATGTGATAGGCTACTGTCGACAGTAGCTTACGGGTGAAGACTATTGCTTGAAACTTCAGGTTAGGACGCTTTTTTAGTTTTTAGTGGAGGTGTGCATTGGGGGGTTTCGGCATCGTCGACGGCGCGCAGTCTGCGCCGTTCGGGCGTTTACGGTCGAAGAGCCTGGCTGACGAGGTCGTCGCGCGGCTCAATGAAGCCATTCTCACAGGCCAGCTGAAGCCCGGCGAGAAAGTCGTCGAGGCTACGCTCTCGCGTCAGATGGACGTCAGTCGCGCACCCATCCGCGAAGCCATCCGCATGCTGGTCGAGCGCGGGCTCCTCGTTCAGTTGCCGAGGCGCGGCGTGTTCGTGCGCGAGTTCAGCACACGCGAGATCAAGGAGATCAATGAGCTGCGCCTCGCGATCGAGATCGGCGCGCTCTCGGGCGCCATGCGGGGCGGCTCGCTCCTACAGCTCGAGGTGCTGAACGATGCAATGGAGGCCGAGGGCCGCTCCGGCCTCGAGCGGGAGCTCGAAATTCACCGCGCCATCGTGCAGCTCTATCCGAACGAGCATTTCACGCACGCCTTCGACAGCGTCGCCAACGAGCTGCGGGTTGCCATCCTCGGCAACAAGCTCGACAACGTGTCGGCGGCGCTCAACAGCTACGACTACAAGCCGCTGATCCGCGTCATCCGCACGCGCGACCACGATCGCTCGATCGAACTCTTGACCGATTGCATCAACGGCTTTGCGACGCGCCTCCTGCAGGCGATCGGCCCCACGGAGACGAAAGTGGCCGAGACCCCCTCACGCGGACGCATCGCCGGCTGAGAGCGGCGCACTAGCGAAAATTCAGGTCTGCCGGCCGAGCCTCGCGGCGCGGGGCTCTATATCTGTCTCTTATACACATC
>CAXMLT010000347.1:0-8933 GCA_964194245.1 uncultured Hyphomicrobium sp. | reverse complement strand
TCGTGCTCGGCCTGCGCGAGGAGATCGGCCGCGATCCATTCCGGATCGTTGTGCTTATCCGCGATGATCAGGACCTCCGACGGTCCGGCGATGCTGTCGATGCCGACGATGCCGAACACCTGGCGCTTGGCTGCGGCGACATAGGCGTTGCCCGGCCCCACGATCTTGGCGACCGGCGCGATCGTCTTCGTGCCGTGCGCAAGCGCTGCCACCGCCTGTGCGCCGCCAACGCGATAGATCTCCTCCACGCCGGCGAGCCGCGCTGCGGCCAGCACGAGCGGGTTGAGCTCGCCCTTGGGCGTCGGCACGACCATGACGAGGCGTGGGACGCCTGCGACCTTGGCCGGAACGGCATTCATGAGGACCGAGCTCGGATAGGACGCGAGCCCGCCCGGGACGTAGAGCCCGGCGGATTCGACCGCCGTCCAACGCCAGCCAAGCTCGACGCCGATCTCGTCGGTGTAGCGCTCGTTGATGGGGAGTTGGCGCTGGTGGTGCTCCTCGATGCGCTCGCGGGCAAGCTCCAGCGCTGCGATCGTCTCCTTATCGCACGCGTCGAACGCGGCGCGGATTTCGTGCGGCGTGACCCGCATGCCGACTTTGTCGAGATCGACATGGTCGAACTTGCGCGAGAGATCGACTAGCGCCGCATCCCCGCGAGCCTTCACGTCGGCAACGATCGCCGCGACCGCCGCGTCGACGTCTGCGGAGACCTCGCGCTTCTCGCCGAGAAAGGCCGCGAACGCCTGCTCGAAGCCAGGATCGCTCGTTTGAAGCCGCTTCGGCATCACTTCGCCGGCATTTGCTGCCGTCTCCCTTAAGTCGTTGAGGAATCGTCGCCCGCGTGCTGGGGTTTGACGTGCGTGCTCCAGGCCGCACCGAGGTCACGCAACTCGGCCTCGATACATTCGACCAGCAGCCGAACCGCACCACCGCCGGCGAAGTGCAACGTCAGCGTGCCCGACGGCAGCTCGGCGGGCTCGAATGTAATGGCAAGCAGCGAGAGCACCGCATCCTTCTGCTTGAGGTCGACGCCCTGCACTTGTGCGCCGCTCACCCGCTCGAAGCGCACCCCGGAGCGACGGCGCTGGAACTCGTGCGTCGAACTCGTGGCACATTCCCAGTCGAACCGGCTCGCCAGCGCGGCAAACCGCATCTCGTTCTTAATATAGGCCATGTCCTCCACACGAATCACGGCGTCCTGCAGATGGCAGGAGAGGATCCGCAGATCCTCCGGGTCGAGGGCAATAAGCTTCAAGTCTTTCATGCGCGAGGTCCCGGGGGCGGCAGGGCTGTCGGGCCCGACTGTCGAGTTTTGATAGCGAGGCCGGCACTCGGGCGCAACCAAGGCTTGGGCGCGCGTTGTTGGAATGCTTACAAGCAATTTACGGCTTGGGGGCCCAGAGCATTGAGCGCAATTTGCCGGAACGACTGATTCTGTGCATCGCTGCACCCAGATTGCGCGTTCGGTCACCGATATTGCGCGCCGCGGAGGCCCCATGGAAGGCGAACGATTCAATATGTCGCTGCGCCGGTTCCTGAAGCAGGTCGGCATCTCCTCGCAGCAGGAGATCGAGCGCATCGTGCGTGAGCACCACCTCGAAGGCAAAGGCAAGCTGAAGGTAACGATGGTTCTGACCGCCCAGGGCACCGACCTTCGCCACGAGGTAGACGGCGAGATTGACCTCGGCTGACTTTTCGCGGATGGGTCAGCCCGTGAGGCGCTCGATCTGGGCCCCGCAGCGCGACAGCTTCTGCTCGAGCTGCTCGAAGCCGCGGTCGAGGTGATAGACGCGATTGATCATCGTCTCACCCTCGGCCATAAGCGCCGCCACGACGAGCGAGACGGAGGCGCGCAGGTCGGTCGCCATGACGGGGGCGCCGGTCAGCCCCTTGACCCCCTTGATGGTCGCGGTGTCGCCGTGGAGCTGGATGTCGGCGCCGAGGCGAGCCAGCTCCTGCACGTGCATGAAGCGGTTCTCGAAGATCGTCTCGCGGATCACGCTGGTGCCGCCCGCCGTCGTCATCAGCGCCATAAGCTGCGCCTGCAGGTCAGTGGGGAAGCCGGGGAACGGCTGCGTCTCCACCGTCACCGGCTCGATCCCGGCGCCGTTGCGGGCGATGCGCACGCCGCTGTTGGTTTCCTGCACCGTGACGCCGGTCTTGGCGAGTGCATCCAGCGCCGTCTTCAGGAGATCGATCCGCGCGCCCTCGAGCGTCACGTCTCCGCCGGTCGCAGCGACGGCGATGGCGAAAGTGCCCGTCTCGATGCGGTCGGGCAGCACCGCATGCACCGTACCCTCGAGCCTATCCGCCCCCTCGATCCGCAGCGTGGAGGTGCCGATGCCTTCGATCTTCACGCCCATCTTCACGAGGCACTGCGCAACGTCGCCGACTTCAGGCTCGCGCGCGGCATTCTCGATGACGGTCTCGCCACGTGCCAGCGCGGACGCGAGCAATACGTTGTGGGTGGCGCCCACCGAAACCTTAGGGAACACCACGCGAGCGCCGCGCAAGCCGCCGGGAGCAGTAGCGAGGACGTAGCCGCCCTCGATCTCGATCTTGGCGCCGAGCTCCTTCAGCCCCATGAGGTGCAGGTCGACCGGCCGTGTGCCGATGGCGCAACCGCCAGGCAACGAGACCTTGGCCCGTCCGCAGCGCGCGAGAAGGGGGCCGAGCACCCAGAAGCTCGCCCGCATGCGGCTCACCATCTCGTAGGGCGCCACGGTGTCGACGATGTCGCGCGCGGACAGGTGGAAGGTTTCGCCCAGATGCGCCGCGGGACCGGCGCGCTTGCCGTCGACGGCGAGGTCGACGCCATGATTGCGCAGGATGCGCGCGAGCAGGTTGACGTCCGCAAGGTTGGGAACGTTCTTGAGCGTCAGCCGGTCGGCGGTCAGCAGGCTGGCGATCATCAACGGCAGCGCCGCGTTCTTGGCGCCGGAGATGGGAATCGTGCCCGTAAGCCGCTCTCCGCCAATGATCTTGATGCGATCCATGTAGCCGTTGCCCCTCTTGCGCGGCCCCAACACCGCTGTTTGCAAAGGAATATGCGCTTCGGCGCGCCTCCCGCAAGCCTTGCTTGCCGGAGGCGCGCCGAAGCGCATTAAATTACTGCGGTTTTATCAGGCGGGCGCGCATTCAAAGCGCCTAGTCCGGGTGGTCGCGGTCCGCTTTAGCGCGAGCCCGGCCCTGATCCTTGCGTTTCTTGAGGTTGGAGCGAAGCTCGGCTGCCAGCCGCTCCGCACGAGGGTTGGCATTGTCGGGGGTCGACCCGCCTCGCTTGCCGCCGCTCGGCTCGCTCTTGATTCTCCGGATCATGCCCAGCGCTCCAGCTCCGCGCGACCGCCCGTCTAATTCCCGCTTGCGCTCAGCCCCAAGCAAGAGAGGCGCAAATTGCCGTATCAAACGGTTCCGCTCACGAGTTGCTCGGAGGCCGATCGCGACGCGAGTGCAAGCCGGAGGTACTTAGCCCGGCAGTCATTGTCCGGCACCGTGAAATCGAATTCGAAGTCCTTCCAATCGGGCGCCTCCCCCACGAACATTTCGCTTTCGCCAAGCGGCTGCCCCGCAGCGCATACGACCCGCCATTGCAATCCGCGCCGGCCTTCCAGTTCGCCTTTGAGTTGACCCTTCAAGTGATAGGCCCCGGGCGTCAACAGGAGCATCTGCGTGACGCCAGGAAATTCGACGCGGCCTGGGCCCAATTCAAGGAGCAGCGCATGCTGGCCCGGCGCGTCGGGTCGTGCCGAAACCTCAACCGTCGCCCCGGACCCCACCGATATCGACCAGTCGAATGGTAGCCCCGTGGACGTCGCCTCGAAACCTCCGTTCACCAGGAGACCCACTCTGGCAAGCTCGTCGGCGGACAGGAACTGCAGCCACGTATAGTAGGCAAGCTCATAGAGTTTGTGGGCAATAAGAAAGTTCAAATAAGCGTTTTCAAGCCGCTCGCGGGTTCCAAGGGCGACCTCAAGCCGGGGACCCAAGTTATGGTCGGTCCGGGCGGCTCGGCAACGATCGTCTATGCCAGCAATTGCTCTGTCCGGGTGCCATCGGGCGTTTGGGCCGTGCAGGCCTCGGTGCCTTGCGCAGTGCGCTCGAACGTCATCGACTTCAGCACGCGCATGAACCAGGAAGCGCCGCCTCCGGCCGACGCTGCCGCCGAGCCTGGCGCCGACGGTACGACCCCGCTTATCATAGGTGGGGTGGTCGTTGCGGGTGCCGTGGGTGCAGCTATCCTGTTCAGCCAAGGCGGGAACAACGAGACGCCGCCGCAGCCTGCCAGCCCTTAGGCCACTTCGGGAATTCCGCAAAACTGCGCCGCCTCGACGGCAGTGTTGTGACGCTGGCAGCCTCGATCGTGGCTATGATTTCATTGCGTCTGTCGGCGATGACGATCATCTTGTCGCCCAGGCCAGCACCGCGACCGCTGCCGCGTGCGCCGGTTGTGGGCTGGCACCGAGGAAATGGGCCGCCTCGTGCACCGGCCGGGCGGAACCTGGGCCTTCGACGACGATCCGGGCTATCGCTTCGACAAGCACAGGTTCGCACCGGCGAGTATGTCTCGCTCAAGGAGCACGACGGGGTGATGCGCACCTTTCGCATCGTCTCCGTCGTGGATGGATTGAAGCGGCAGAAAGAAACCACGAAGAAGAAGCCCGGTCCTGCGCAGCACACGGGACCACAGCAATTGGCGCTTGAGCCTCTGCCCCGCCACATGACGGCCATGGCCTTTGACGGTGCGGGCAAACCGCTCAAACGGGTCGAGCGCGCGGTGGCACCGCCCACGCGCAGCCGCATCCTGCTGCGCGTCTCGGCCTGCGCCGTCTGCCGGACCGATCTACACGTAATCGATGGCGAACTCCCCGATCCCAAGCCGCACGTCATTCCAGGCCACGAGATCATCGGGCGCGTCGTGGCCATCGGCGCGGGCGTCACCGGCTTCAAGATCGGCGACCGTGTCGGCGTCCCCTGGCTCGGCTCCACGTGCGGGCGTTGCGAGTTCTGCCGCAGCGGCCAGGAGAACCTGTGCATTCGGTCGCGCTTCACTGGCTACACGCTCGACGGCGGCTATGCCGAGTACGTAACCGCCGACGCCGTCTACGCGTTCCCCATTCCGCCGCAATACTCCGACCCGGAGGCGGCTCCCCTGATGTGTGCCGGGCTCATCGGCTACCGCGCGTGGAAGCTCGTCAGCGATGTGCGCGGGCTCGGCATCTACGGCTTTGGCGCCGCCGCGCACATCGTCGCCCAGCTCGCCGTCTACCACGACCAGGAGGTATTTGCCTTCACGCGCGCGGGCGATGCGCCGGCGCAGCGGCTCGCGCGCGAGCTCGGTGCCCGCTGGGCCGGCGCGTCCGAGGAGCTGCCGCCGAAGCCGCTCGACGGCGCCATCATTTTCGCGCCCGTGGGGCCGCTCGTGCCGCTGGCGCTGAAGGCGCTCAAGAAGGGCGGGACGCTGGTGCTCGGCGGCATCCACATGTCGGACATCCCGGCGATGCCCTACTCGCTGCTGTGGGGCGAGCGGGTGATCCGCTCGGTCGCCAACCTGACGCGGCAGGATGCCATCGAGTTCCTCACGATCGCGCCGCGCGTTCCCATTCGCCCGCATGTGACCACGTTCGACCTCGCCGACGCCAACGCTGCCCTCGACCGCCTGCGGGCGGGCGAGCTTACGGGCGCCGCCGTCCTGGTTCCACCAGCCTGACGCCGCCGGCCATAAGCGCAGCCTCCGCGTGCTCGATCGTGCCCGACAGCGAGCCGGAGGCATCGACGAGGTGCCAGGCGATGGGACCGAGATCGTAGCCGAGCTGCTCCTTCACGACACGGCGGTCGGCGTCGGATGCGTCGCCCCGGCGCTGCTCGACGCGGGCAATGAGCGTCTCGGGCGGGGCGTTGAGCCACAGCCCCACGAACTTTCGGCCGCAGCCGTGCGCCACCGCCGCGATCGCGTCCCGCTCCTCGGGCTTGGCGAAGACGGCGTCCACGATGACCGAGTGCCCGGCCGCGAGCGCGAGCCGCGCCCTGGCGTCGAGAATGTCATAGACGCGCTGTGCGACGCCGATGCGGTAGTGCTGGCGGTCGAGCCGCTGCGTCTCAGGTACGCCGAAGAGGCGCTTCCTCTCGACATCGCTGCGCGCGTACAACGCACCGGGCGCCGCGCCGAGACGGGCGGCGAGCTTCGCCGCAAGCGTCGATTTGCCGGTGCCGGAAAGTCCCCCGACGGCTACAAGCACCGGCTCCGGCGGATCGAGATAGGCGGTGGCGAGCGCGACGTGGCGCTCGAGCGTCAGCCGTTGCTCCTCTTTCTTCTTGCCTTCGAGTTGGGCGCTGCGCGCCAACGCCACCACGGCGCGCACACCGGCGCGGGCGGCGAGGAACAGCGGCAGACAGCCTAGACCCGCGATCTCTCCGCCAACGGGCGCAGCATTCACGTAGTCGTTCAGCACGATGTTAGCCGCATGCCGGTCGCCGCAGATGTCGAGGTCCATGAGGAGGAACGCCAGATCGTAGAGCACGTCGATCGTCGCCAGCGGCTCGCTAAACTCGAGCGCATCGAAGGGCACCGGCGCGCCGTCGATCAAAACTATGTTGCCGAGGTGGAGGTCGCCGTGGCAGCGGCGGATGCAGCCGGCGCGCCCGCGCTCGACGAGCATGGGCGCAAGGCGTGCGAAGGCCGGCCCCAACCGGCCGGCGAACGCAACGGTTGCGGCTGCGTTGCCCTGTCCGGCACTGAAGGCCGCGATCAACTGCCGGACGACGGGCTTGAACGCCCGTCTCCCGTCGAAGGATCTCGCGACAGGGCTCTCGCGGTGATATCCGGCAACCATGTCGGCCAGCGCTTTCGCCAGCTCGTCGAGCTGCGGCCCCTCCTTGGCCCGGTTGATCAGCACCGCCGCCTCGGGGAAGCGGCGCATATGGACGGCCCAGTCGACGATGCGGCCCTCTCCATCGAGCGACAGGCGACCGCTGGCGCCCCGCACGATCGGAACAACACCGAGGTAGATCTCCGGCGCATGGGGTCGGTTGAGCTCGAGCTCGCGCGCGGCGGCACGGCGGCGGTTCTCGAGCGCGGAGAAGTCGACGAACGGCAGATTGACCCGCTTCTTGACCTTGTAAACTTCCTCGCCCACCAGAAACACGCGCGCGATGTGCGTCTCGACCACGTCCACGTGTGGGACGCGGCCCTCGTATGTGACGGGATCGCTGAGGAAAGCGGCGACCTCGCGCTCTTCGGGTTCGGCTTGCGAATTGGCGGAAGGGGGCATGGCGCTAGGCGACTCTCGGGCGCAAATGGCAGGACTGCACTAACCTCACAGGCTGATCGGGATCAAGGTTGGTCGGATCGGATTGGGATCAACCTGCACGGCAACGAGCACTACAAGGTCCTGCCAGGCTCATCGACCATTGGCCCGAGCCAGTCGAACCCCGCGGTCCAACTCCGCCCCTCGACAGTGGCCGGCAATGCTAGCGGCCGAGATGAGACACCTCATCCAGCAGTCCGCGGTAATTGTCGGGCAGGCATGACGACCGGCCCCGCCGCGCTTGAGCGTTCGTTTCAGGTCTCGCTCTAGTCTTGCGCGCAGTGGCTCTGCCGTGGTGAAGGACAGTCCTACGAAGAGGACCAGATGACTGGATTTGATCGGCACTCCCCGCTCGACGCGCTCGTGTTTCTCCTGGCTGCCGCTGCGCTCGCCGTCGGCGCGACCACAGGCGCCGACGCGGCCCCGCGCAAGACCGATGACTTCCCGTCGGGGCAGCAGATCTTCCAGGACCATTGCGCTACGTGCCACGGCACCGACGCTACGGGCAACGGCCCGATGGCAAAGGAGTTGAAGACCCCGCCAGCCGACCTCACGAAGATCAGCGCGCGGGCCGGCGGGACTTTTCCGGCCGCCCGGGTCGCGGAGATTATCCGCTACGGCGGCAACATGGCGGCGCACGGAACTGCCGTTATGCCGGTGTGGGGCAAGGTCTTCAGCGAGGAAGGCGGCGGCGGCAAAGGCGGCGGCGCCTTCTCGCGCCGCTCAGTCGTCGAGCTGAAGCGGTATCTCGAGACCATACAGGCGAAGGCGCCTTAGCGCCGCACCGGGCTAGTCGACGACGGCATTTGGGCAACGTCGCGTGGAGAGCCGCTCCCTGGTAAGGTGCCGGCTCTCCCCTCCAGCCCGAAGGACGCTCATGTTCCCACTGTCGCACATGCTGAAATCGTTCGTCCGCACGGGCACCCTGACGGTGATCGATGCGGAGGGAAAGACGCATACCTTCGGCGGAACGCCGGGCCCCGAGGTGACGATGCGCCTGACCGACCCGAAGCTCTACAAATCGCTATTCTTCAATCCCGAGCTTGCGGCGGGCGAAGCCTACATGGACGGCCGCATGAGCTTCGAGAACTCGACGCTGCGCGATTTCCTGACGCTGTTCTCGGTGAACCGCCTCAAGCTCGGCTCCTATCCGCTGCAGAAGGTGCTGCGCAAGGTCTCGCGCGGCCTGAAGCGGTTCCAGCAGGCGAACCCGGTCGGCAAGGCGCAGCAGAACGTCGCCCATCACTACGACATCGGCAACGACTTCTACCGGCTCTTCCTCGACAAGGGGATGCAGTACTCCTGCGCCTACTTCACGAGCGACGACGACACGCTCGAGGATGCCCAGCAGAACAAGCTGCGGCTCATAGCCTCCAAGCTCAACCTGATGCCCGGCCAGCGTGTGCTCGACATTGGCTCGGGCTGGGGCGACATGGCCCTCTATCTGGCGCGGATGGAGAACGTCTCCGTCCTGGGCGTGACGCTGTCAAAGGAGCAGTGCACGCTTTCAAACGAGAAAGCCAAGCGGCTTGGCATCGCCGATCGCGTCCGCTTCGAGTTGCAGGACTACCGCAAGGTCAGAGAGACGTTCGACCGCATCGTCTCGGTCGGCATGTTCGAGCACGT
>CAXMLT010000346.1:0-4984 GCA_964194245.1 uncultured Hyphomicrobium sp. | reverse complement strand
ACACTGTACTTGCCGCGTAGATGCGGAAAAAGCAGATGTCAAAACGGACGAGCGCATTTCAGGCAGAAAGGACGGCCATCGTCCTCTCGAAGATAGGTCACCGCCGGCGGAGGATATTGGATCACCCGTCTGGTAATACTCAAGCAGCGAACGGTGGGCCACAACGTGTTGAACATAGGTCTATTTTGCTACATGAATGGCCGAGACCATCGTAGGCGCTCCTACTGAGAACTATGGCGATTGGATATCGATGCAACGAAATTTCCGTCTCGACGTTTGCTCCCGCGTACAGCCGGATAGCAGCGGGCGCGTATCAGCTGCTGTTGGCATGCGCGCCAACCATTGCGGACCGTTCGCACCACCGGATCGTCGCTGGGTTTTGCGATGAAAAACACATCAAGATGCCCGGACTGAAAAGATCGGCTTAATGATCTTCTCGCCGAGTCGTTGCTCGCAGTCGCCGCGTTGAAGCGCATCTTTTAATTCGCTGAGTGCCCGGTCATATGCGAACAGCACGCGCGTTACGTCGGCTGCATCATGGGCAAAGCAGATATTATGGCTGGCGTTGATCAAAACGCCCGCCGCGATCATCTCGCGCAGAAATATTGTCTTGATCACCGCCTTGGACGCGGACGGGTGGTCGTCGAATGCAAGAATGCCCCAGGGCGGCGTACCAACTATCTTGATGACATCGGCAAGGTTCGCGCCCTTGATTCGCTCGCGACTCGCCTTGAGCAATTCCCCGCCAGTCAACCACAAGCGCTCGACGACGCCTTCGCGTTCCACCTTCTCGATCGTCGCAATCGACGCAGCAAGCGACAGCGCCTCGCCGCCGAAGGTACCCGAATAGAAGATCTCAAGCATCAGCCGCATGATATCGGCGCGCCCGACCACGGCCGAGATCGGCATGCCGTTGCCCATGGCCTTGCCGAAGCAGGCGAGATCTGGCGTGACCCCGTAGCGCTTTTGCGCTCCGCCGAGGCCAAAGCGAAAGCCGGTGATGATCTCGTCGTAGATCACCAGCGCACCGTGGCAGTGTGCGAGTTTATTGAGCCCTTCAAGATAACCCGCAGGCGGTTCGGTGGCGCCGGCAGGCTCGAGGATAACCGCAGCGAACTCGCCATTATATTCTGAGAACAACGTATCAGCCGCAGCGAGATCGCCGTAAGGAACGAGATGAGACAGCGCTGAGACGTCAGCCGGCACGCCGAGACGCCGAGTGGTGGCGCCGATATACCAGTCCTGCCAACCGTGATAACCGAGAAGCATCAACCGATCGCGCCCCGTCGCCGCACGCGCCAGTCTGACAGCCGCTGATGTCGCGTCGGTCCCGTTCTTGCCAAAGCGCACCATCTCGGCGCATGGGATGTGATGAACCAGCCGTTCCGCCAATTCAGCTTCAAGACGCGTCGGCAGGCTCAGGCTTATCCCGCTAGCAAGCTGCCGGCGAATAGCGTCGTCGACATCGGGATCGCGGTAGCCGAGAATATTTGGCAGCAATGCGCTGACGAGATCGACATATTCGTTGCCGTCGACGTCATAGGCGCGACCGCCGTCGCCGTGACTCAGGAATAGCGGCGATGCGCACGGCGGAAACTGCAGCTTGCTTTTGGAGAAAGTCTGAGACCCCAGCGGAATGACGCGCTCCGCGCGCTCGAGCAAGGCTTGCGAGCGGTGGAAATCGACGATGCGAAAGCCATCGTCCTTGGCAGGGTTTACGGCAGAGCCGGCGTTGCGTGTTTCCTGTTGGTTCATCGCGCGCAGCTCCGGCACTTCGTCGAGCATGGTAAGCACTTCGACGAAGGACGGCGCCCTCCCCGCCGGCAACCGGCCGCAGATGCTGCGCAGGAAGTCGAGGTCGGCAGGCGTATCCAAAGTCCAGCGCTCGTGCGAAAGATCGGGCATCGAAGACGTCAGGGTCGCCGCGGCGAAGCGGTCGCGGTTGCGCCGGATGAAAGGGGTCACGTGCTCGCGGTCGCTGGCACGCACGGCTTCGGCAGCAGCGCTGCGAAGCGCGTCGGCCGTTATCACCTCGCAATCGAGCCCGTCGGGCCAGGTTGCCGGATCGATATTGGAGGCATAGTCGGCGTTGCGGATCTTCCGCAGTCGGATCGCCTGCGCAACCACCGCAGGATCGAGCAACGGGCAATCGGCGGTGAGTCGGACGATGACGTCTGCCTTGGCGGCCGCCGCGGCACCGACGAAACGCTGTAGCACGTCGTTCTGGGAGCCACGATGGACCGCGGTTTCGTTCGACGCACACCATTGCGCGACGGCGTCGTCGGCGGACGCGACCGATGTCGCAACGATCACGTCGTCGACACCCGGCGCGGCGCGCGCCGCCCGGACCACCCACGCGAGCACGGGAAGCCCTGCGAGATCGGCCAGTACTTTTCCGGGCAGGCGCGTCGAGCCCATGCGCGCCTGAATGATGGCAACGGTTGGCATGCGATCTCAGCCAGCGGCTGGCGGCCAGTTCGCCGGGTTGAGGAACGTCGGATCGACCCGCGCAGCAGGCAATTTAATCTCGACCGGCGCGGCCGAGACCACGGCGTCGGCAATCTCGCGAAGCTCGGCAGCGCTGTTGACGCCGACAATCACCGCCGATACCTCGTTGATCGCTAGCACCGCCGCAAGACAGCCGGCCAGTGGCGTCAATCCGCTATCCTTCCATTGCCGGTGAAGCGCCGCGACATCCTCGCGCATCGGCGCGAAGAAGGGCGGCAAGCGGTCCGGCCGCATAAGGAGTAGTCCCTGCAGAAAAACCGAACGTGCGTGGATTTCCACGCCGCGTGCGGCCAGCCATTGCAGCGTTCCGGATTCGACAAGACGCCGATCCAGCGCATTCACTGGTACCTGCACGATGTCGGGGATGAAATGCTTGAGCACCAATTTGATCTCTTCGGAAGAGTAGGCCGACACGCCGATCTTGTCGACAAGCTGACGCTCCTTCAGGTCGCGCAATGCCGCGACGATGTCGTCGCCGTCCGGCCCTCCAAGGTCGCGCGCGTAATGGACGAGGAGACCATAGACTTTCCCGGTCTTGAGCCGCGCGAGCGCGTGCTTCATGCCGTCGCGCAATTGTTCAGCTAACGGCACGGCCGATCGCTTCTGCGGCAGCGCCTTGGTGACGATCCTGATCGCGTGATCCGCTGGCGACAGGCGGCCGACCAGCGCCTCCGCATCGCCATAGGCGCCCGCGGTATCGAGATAGCCGACACCAAGCTCCGTGGCGCAGCTGAGGATGCGCGCGACCTCGTGCTCGGAAGGTTGTCCCGCCTCGTTGGAGATGCCATAGGGCATGCCGAACTGAGCGGTGCCCAAGCCGAGGCGTGCCAAGGCACTCATCAGCCGCCGACCGCTTCCTTGACAGTGCCGATAACCCGCTCGACGTCCTCATCGGTCATGGCCGGATAAAGCGGGAGCGACAGGCAGCGGCGGTAATAATTCTCCGCACCGGGGAACGCCGTGAGGTCAACAGCGGCGTGGTCACGATAATAAGGATGACGATAGACCGGGATATAGTGAACCTGAGTCCCGACGCCTTGCCCCTTCAACCGCAACATCACGTCTTCTCGCGTCGTGCCGACGCTGTCGAAATCGATCTCGACGACATAAAGATGAAGCCCAGACCGAGCGCGCCAATCTGGCCGAGCCTGTGGGATCGCGATTGAGTTGATGCCGCGGAAGGCTTCATCGTAGCGCAACGCGATGGCGCGTCTACGGGCAACGAACTGATCGAGCCGTGCAAGCTGCGACAACCCGAGCGCCGCTTGGATGTCGGTCATCCGGTAATTGAACCCAAGGTGCTGCTGCTCGTGAAACCACGGCTTGTTGCCACCGTCCTCGCGTCCCTCGTCGCTCGCGAACAAAGAGGCGTCACGCTCCATCCCGTGGCTACGCAAGAGCCTCACCTTCCGGGCAAGGCTCCCGTCATTGGTGAGAACCGCGCCGCCCTCGCCCGATGTGATGGTCTTGACGGGGTGAAAAGAAAAGATGGTCATGTCCGAATGCGCGCAGCATCCGACCGGCTGGCCACTCTCGTAACTGCCGCCAAGAGAATGCGCGGCGTCTTCGATGACGATACGCGTTCCAGCGAAAGCGCGGATTTCGGAAGCGCCCACGCTCAAACCCGCCATATGTACGGGCACGATCGCTCGCGTCGCGGAAATGCCGGCACGTTGCAACGTCTCCGCCGAAACCCCGAGCGACTGCGGATCGATATCGGCGAAGCGGACCTCGGTCTGGACATAACGAAAGCAATTGGCAGAGGCCGCAAAGGTGATGGCGCTGGTCAGCCCGATATCGTTAGCCCCGATTCCGGCGGCAAGGCACGACAAATGCAGCGCGGCCGTCCCGTTGCTGACCGCCACCGCGTGCTTCACGCCGACCCGCTCCGCCAGCGCATCCTCGAACCGTTCGACCGTCGGGCCCTGAGTGAGGAAATCGCCCGTCAGCGCGCCGACAACGGCGTCGACATCGGACGGGTCGATGCTCTGGCGCCCGTATCCGAGAAAACGCACCATGGTCAGGAAACCACCGCCTTCAATTGCTCGACGCCGAGCCAGTCGGAATTGGTGTTGCTGGCGTATTCAAAATCCTCGGCGACTGTTTTCCCGCGCTGCCCCTCGAAATCGAAATTCTCCGACTCATCCCACAGATGGATGCTCGGCCGGATGATGAAGTAGTCGTCGAACTCTAGCGTGAAACGCGCGTCATCGCGGGCGATGAGAAGCTCATGCAGCTTTTCGCCCGGACGAATTCCGACATGCTCGATTTCGCATTCCGGACCGACCGCCTTGGCAAGGTCCTTGATACTCATCGAGGCGATCTTCGGCACGAAGATTTCCCCGCCGCGCATCATTCCGACGCATTTCCCGACGAAGGATGCGCCGTCCTTGAGTTCGATCCAAAAGCGCGTCATGCGTGGATCGGTCACCGGCAATTTGCCGGTTTTCCTTTTTTCCTTGAAGAACGGTACGAC
>CAXMLT010000345.1:0-4936 GCA_964194245.1 uncultured Hyphomicrobium sp. | reverse complement strand
ATGTGTATAAGAGACAGTGCCACAACCATGCCGGGGCGCAAAAATTGCCAAACCGACATGCCGCCAGCGCGTATGATTACAAGCTCGCTCGCCCGATTCAAAACCAAAAGCGCGAAAATGCTGCCTACGAGTACGGCAAAGCCGATGAGTGGTTCAATGTAGGCAGGCAGTTGCAGCAACGCGATAGTAGCGAGCTTCCAAACCGGTGCGTCGCCGTACTTCCCCGCTCGGCGCAACAACTCTACGAAATCGACCATAAAGATTAAAACGGCAAGCCCTGCGAACGTGGCTGCTATTGCCGCGAAGAAACGCCGGCCAATATAGAGCTGCAAGATAGGCGTGAGCGTCACAGCACAGCGTTCATGACATTAGCCTTTGCGCGCATTTCCAGGTGCTCGCGAATAACCAAAGAATTCACAGTCCTGCGTGGCCTTTCAAGAATGACGGCAAGCAAAAAGAGCCCCAGCGTTGCGGGCGTCGCCCAACCATCGATAAGCGCGGTAGTTCCCCAAAAACTGCTGGGAGCCAAACTCCGTGCTAGGTCATGATACATAAGCATCCCGAAAACTAACCCGCCGTGCAGGCCAACTGCTGGCCACAAATCGCGGGCGCGCAGTGTGAGCGCCCCGAGTAGCAGGCCCAACAGCCATAGCGCTAAAAACCGCCTAAAATCGAACTCAACGGCGATGCCGACAAGCATCCAATAAGCGTCCAGCCAGCCGGTCTGCCATTGCACCTGACCTACTTTGGTCCATTCGCCCGTCGGAATCTTGAAATGGGTATAGGCGAAAAATGCTGCCGAAAGAGCCAGCGCAAACCAAGGGTAGCGCGTGGCGCTGTAGAAGGCACGTAGGATGAAGCCGCGAAAGACGGCTTCTTCAATAATGGCGACAACTCCACCTAGGGCTAGGGAAATTGAAATCCACTTTAATATATGGAGGAATGAAAGGCTCTCGCGGGGAGTGATCGCCGTAGCCCCGAATAAAAGTTGACCAGCTGCCAAGACTGCAACCAGAACAGCGCCCGCCACAAATCCGGGAACCCAGCGGTGATGAACGAGGCCAGAGCGTCCAAGTCCAAGCGCACTTAAGGGCCATAGTTGGCAGGCTCGCATGACCCAGGGCAGCCCAACGAGAATCAGTACCCATCGCAGCAAGTCAAAGAAATTGTTCGCTCCCCTGCTGAGCAGTAGATGTGCTGCTTGTGAGTTATACCTCGCGTCCCAAGTTTCGAGGGCCCCATAGGCGAAGGGCAAGAGGGCGGCGCCGAGAACAAGCGATCCGAGGAACACGAGGGCCAACAGGCTCAAGCCTCGCCACGAGGTCTGGTTCCCCGCGAGGCCGAACAACACGAACCTCGGGTCGCGCCTCCATAAGATCGATGCACTTTCCCTGACTTGTTTCATCGCGCTCTTGTTGAAACTGACTCCAGTCGGCAGACCACCCGGCGACTCGTTGGAAATTGGGCGACGGTCACGAGCGGGAGGTCGAACCGCATTGGCCAGCCAATGGATGGCCAGATCCTCCGGCACCTCAGATTCGCGCTCGATCTCCCACGTGAGACACGCAGCCCTCTCCAGGGCCCGACCCCTGCATACCCTGGGGTCGCTAGCTTACGGCGATATTACGCAAGGGGCTCCCAGCGGCTGCGTCAGCACTCCACACGACCACGCATCCACCGCTTTGATCCATGTCAAAGCGAGGTGCAGCTTGACTCGGCACTGTCACGTTAATCGGAAATTTGCAGGCCGAGTGAGCATGGCTGCAACGGTTCACGGTGCGACTGCCCGCTTCTCCTTCTTGCTCGGCCTGCCAGCCATAACGCTCGCCGGAGGCAAGGAGCTTTGGAACTCTACAAGGTCCATCTTGATGCCCATAGCTGGTCCGTGCTCGCGGTCCGACCTGCCATTGTGTCCGGTTCGGCATGTTGCTCGGTGAAGCGAAAGAGCGTCACGCCGATTGGCGCAGGGCCCACGCCGAATGGTGGTGGTGGGAGCATTGATAACAAGAACGTGCAGGGCCTTCGTAGGGGGCCCTGTTGTTCTATTCCAGGGAGGGGCCCAGTAGCCGCCGTCAGTAAGGGCGCTATGGTCTTAGATGAGACCCTCCCTGAGGAAGGCGACGCTGCCTTCGATTGCAATCAAACGTCTAGTGTTTGAAACGCCCACTCGATAATCTTGAGACTGGTTGAGGGGGCTTGCTTTTGAATGACGATGGGACTGCCGCGCGCGAAGAACTGACGCCGGTCGAACAGGAACTTTTAGACGCTATCCTCGCGGGGCGCCGGGCCGAAGTTGGCGGGCAAACGATCCGTGCCGCGGTGCTACGCGATTTGTCGGTCGGCTCCCGACCTGAGTGGCAAGTCCCCCCAGCCGGGATCAGTCTCAATAACGCGATCATCGAGGGACGCCTCGATCTTGAAGGCTGCGCCGTCGACAAGCCGCTGATCTTTTTGCATTGCAAATTCAAGCCCGCTCAGTCGGACGATACGGCAATCCATCTGCGAGATGCACGCGTGAAGCGCGTCGCCCTTTACGGGTGCGATGTCACTGGCGCCATAAAGGCCGATCGGGCGCACTTCGAGAGCGCCTTCTTTCTGACCAGCAGCAAGGTAGCCGGTATGGTGCGGCTACGCGGCACCTCGGTCGGCGAAGCGTTGGCGATGGACGAAACACGGATCGAGAACCCGGGCAAGACGGCAATCCTCGCGGACGGGCTTCGTCTCGGCGGTCCGTGGATTCTCCGTTCAGCATCGGTCGTCGGAGAAATCCGTCTCGCCGGCGCGCGCATAAGCGGCGGCATGCTGTGGGAGGAGTGCCGTTTGAGCAGCGTCGGCGTTGCCATCAATGCCGACGGAGCCACATGCGAAGGTCCCTGGGTTCTCCGCCGCGCCAACATTGAAGGCGTAGTTCGTCTCCGCGGAATGACCGTCAAGGCTATCGACGCGCAGAACGCTCAGATTACCGCCTCCGCAGAAGCCCTGAATGGACGCGGCGCCACCATAGAGAGCGATCTTACACTCGACGGCACAAAGATTTCAGGCGGCGTTCTTCTGAGCCGAACCCGCGTTGGCGGCGAGTTCTCGGCACGCGGCGCGCAGATTGGGGGACCAGCGCAAGAGTGGTCGGTGGCTGCTGCAGGCCTGATTGTCGAGCAGGGCGTTTCGATTGCCGGGGCGAAGCTCATCGGCGGGATGTCATTGGCTGGTGCCCGTGTCGGACAGGGCCTGACGCTGAATAGCATCGAAATTGACGGACATGGACGCGCGATCGAAGCCGACGTCATTGATGTCGGCGGCAACTGGACAATGCGCGGGGCGAAGCTGAAGGGCAGCGTCCGCTTTGCCGGTGCGCAGATCAACGGACAGGTCGCTTTCACGGAAAGTCACATCGAGGGCGGCAGCGACCTTGCGATCCGGGCGGATGGAGCCTCGATCCGGGGCGGGTGGTTCATGGGACGCGCGCAAATCCGTGGTCTCGTGAGACTGCCAGCCGCGCATCTCGGCAACGAGATGCGCCTCAGGGGAAGCAAGATCGAGGTCGTGGGTGGGCCAGCCCTGTTTGCAAACGGCGTCAGAATCGCTCGCGAACTGGTTCTGGACGGCGGTTTTGAAACCAAGGGCGGCATCGCCCTCGATCACGCAGAAATCGAAGGCCAAATTGATCTCTCGGGAAGCCATATCGTATCGGCCGCGCTTGCCCGCGGAGCGGCTCCGCGCAAAGGCACACACGATCAGGTACTCGATGCCCGGTACGACGAGGCGGCGCTCAGCCTCGTCGATGCCCGGCTTGACCGGCTGATCATGCCAGAATCAGCATCCGAGCGACCGCGTGGGATTGTCGATCTCTCTCGCGCACATGTCGGCAGCTATGAGGATGCTGCCGCCGCCTGGCCGCCGCCTCTGCGAGCGCGCAAGGGAGAGGCGCGCGGGCGCAGCACAGATGGTCGCGACATCGATCATCTCGTCCTCGACGGTTTTGTATATGACCATCTAGAAAATCCTGCCGGCGTTCCTGCCGAGCAGACAACCCGCCGCGGCGACGGCAGAGCAGCACGAACGCGTCTGCGCTGGCTAGAGGCTCAATCGGCACACGATCTCGATACACATTTCAAACCCCAGGCGTGGCTGCAGCTATCGCGCCGCCTTTCTGCGCAGGGCTACCACGACGATGCTCGTGAGATCGCGATCGCCCGCCGGCGGCGGCATCGCAAGGGTCGCTCGACGGGACGTGGCGCAAAGCTGCAGGGGTGGCTGCTCGACGTGTTCGCGCTCTATGGGTTCAATCCGTGGAGAACCATCATCTGGATGGCGCTCTTTGTCCTCCTGTTCGCTGGGGTCTGGTTCTGGGCGGCACAGGGCTGCGCGCCCGAGGACTGCAAGGACGAGCAGGTTTTCGTCATGGCGCTTAAGAGCAACTTCGGCCAGGACGATACCGGTGCGGTGGCGAACTATCCGGCGTTTTCGCCGCTTCCTTACTCGTTTGACGTTTTCATCCCGTTCGTCGACTTCGGCTTCAAAGAGCATTGGCGCCCGCGCACAAGCTATATGCCTCTCGCTGAAATCCCGCTCCCGGCTTTGCCTTGGCTCAAGCAACGCGCAGTAACGCTGACTCTCGGGGGCATCCTCTATGCGCTCTATGTCCTTGAGATGCTGATCGGACTCATCCTTACCTCGCTGGCAGTGACGGGGTTCACTGGGCTACTCAAAGGTGACGACGATCCGCGTTAGAAACTAACCTATCGAGCGCCTACTGCACCCAATAATACCGCCAGCGCTGCTCAGCTGACATCCCTCGCCCCAGGAACATAGTCTCCAGCGATCACCACGCCTTGGTCGCCCCCACAGGGCCATCATGGCGCGCGAACACCGTTTCACCACCGGCAGCTCGCTCTGGCGCCGCTCGCCGGCTTGCCGACGAGAGAGAGAGAGAGAGAGA
>CAXMLT010000344.1:0-1542 GCA_964194245.1 uncultured Hyphomicrobium sp. | reverse complement strand
GGGGTTGCTCGGCGAATTGCTGAAGCGGCCGCACAACGAGGCGACGAAACTGACCGTGCAGGTCGGCGGCACGCCGCTTACCATTGCCGATTTCTCCTGGCTACCGCGCGAGCGCGCGTTCATCGCGCTCATGCCGCAGTGGGACTTCCTCGATTTCCTCGCGAGCGAAGCCAAGCGCTATCCGGGCTTCCATCTGCTGATGAAGGCGAACGTCACCGATCTCATCGAAGAGAGCGGCCGCGTTGTCGGCGTGCATGTGACCACTCCGGATGGTCCGCTCGACGTGCGCGCGCGCCTCGTCGTCGGCTGCGACGGCCGCCATTCGACGGTGCGCGCCAAAGCCGGCCTCGAGATCGAGGACATCGGAGCGCCCATCGACGTGCTGTGGATGCGCATCTCGCGCCTGCCGGGCGATCCCGGGTTCGGGGGCAGGATCGACACGGGCAGCTTCTTTGCCGTGCTCGACCGCGGCGGCTATTTCCAGCTCGCCTATGTCATACCCAAGGGCGCGGCCGAGCGCGTGATGCAGGCGGGATTACCTGCTTTCCGGCAGTTCGTCGCCAAGGCGCTCCCCTTCGTCGCCCCCCGCGTGGACGAGCTCAAGAGCTGGGACGACGTCAAGCTGCTGAGCGTCAGCATCGATCGACTGCGCAAATGGTACCGGCCCGGGCTTCTGTGCATCGGCGACGCTGCGCACGCCATGTCGCCTGTCGGCGGTGTCGGCATCAACCTCGCCATCCAGGACGCGGTAGCGACCGCGAACCTGCTGTGGAAGCCCTTGAAGGACGACACGCTGACGGAAGCGGATCTGGCGCGCGTGCAGAAGCGGCGCGAATTTCCGATGCGCGTCACGCAGCGCATCCAGGTGGCGGCGCAGAACAACATCTTGCAGCCGGTGCTCAACAGCACCAAGCCGCTGGAGCCGCCGTGGGTGCTCCGCCTCATCGATCGCACTCCGCTGCTGCAGCGCATCCCGGCGTGGCTCGTGGGCGTTGGCGTGCGGCCCGAGCACGTTCATACGCCCGAGGCGTAACGCACCCGCTGAGCTTTCCCACGAGAGAACTTCCGAGCGGCGTTGAGATCGCCTCTCCGAATCAACTAGTTCAATTTCTGGTTGTGCGTGCTCGGTCAGCATTGGTTCCTGCGGGGGGAGGATGCGATGGTCGCGCCAAGGGGCGGTCGCGGGATAGCCGCGGCGTTGGCGGGTGCGTGCGTGGCTGGAGGCCTGACCGCGGGATTGACGCCCGCGGTGGCAGGCGAGCCCACCTACAACTGGTCGGGCGTTTATGTCGGCGCGCACATGGGTGGCGCCATCGACTACAGCGAATTCTCCAATCCTTACGGCCCCACGCTGTTCGGCGACACGGTGCGCAGCCCCGGCCCGTTCGGCGGCTTGCAGATCGGCACGAACTACCAGTCGGGGCTCGCCGTATTCGGCCTGCAGGCCGACGTGAGCGGCGCCAATATGCAGGGCACCTTCACGTGCATGCAGCCGGAGCGTTCGGTGCCTGGGCCGCCGCCGGCGGCGAATTTCATCGGCGG
>CAXMLT010000343.1:0-3295 GCA_964194245.1 uncultured Hyphomicrobium sp. | reverse complement strand
GGTCTTGTCGTGATCGGAGCCGATGGTGACGATGCTGGAGTTCTCGCTCTGCGCCTTGGCCTCTTTCGACTCCTCCGGCGCAGGCGTCTTCTTCGCCGTCTTCACGTCGTCATCGTCGGTATTGCGCTTGCGCTGAACGCGGTCGATGTGCTGCGGCGCGCGATAGCGCTCGACGCTGTTGGAGCGTTCCTGTCCCGAGCCATAGACCGGAGGGGCGTGCTGGCCGCCCTGTTGAAAGTTGGGGCCGATGTAAAGCGGGCCACCATAGCCACGGCTCTCATAGCTCACCTGCGCCGAAGCGGAGGCAGGCACCAGCGCAAAGCACAGAACAGCGACGGCAAGACGAATCTTGAGCATTGTGACCTCCGTGGATTGGCATGCGCGCGGGCGCCAACACCATCCGAATTCCAGTTCTGGCCGCCTACATATTAGCCGATAGGGGCGGATTCGGGAACGCACGTTGGGGCAATCCTAGCACCGGCCCGTGCGCGCATGTGTTACCCAAGGAACAGCCGGCGCAAACTGCCGGACGCAGCCTCTGATGCCCGCGCCGTAAGGCTTAACGGCCGGCTAAACCGAGCCCCAACCCGAAGGGAGCCCCCATGCCCGACTTTGCATATCAGGTGCTGATCCGCCTCGCCGTGATGCTGCCCACAATATTGATCACCGCTACGCTCGTCTGGGTTCTGTTCCGGAAATTCGGCGCCGTGACCCCTGCCACACCGCTCAACCCGCGGGATATGCGCTCCTGGCCGCTCCGCTATGTGCTGGCGGATTCGGCGCTGTTTGCTGTCGTCTTCGCGCTCGTCGTGGTCTGGATTGGCGAAGGCGAGTGGAGTGCCGCGATCGCCGGCGGCGTCGCGGCCATGATCGCCATCGGCTTTGGGCCGCCGCTCGTTGCCCGCTTCACCCGCTGAGCAATCGTTGCCGGCTCGGAAAAACAATTATGCCGCGGAGAGCCGCCTCCGGCACGCCCGCAGGCGTGGGATCGTCTCGCGGACGCATGCCCCGTATGGCAGGATCGTACGGCTGGCAACCGGAGGAGAGGAACGATGGCCAAGAACAAGGAGCCCGGCGACAATCGTCGCGTCGGCGCGGTGAAGACACGCTCGCAGGTCAAGAACCCGGTGACGGGAAAGTGGACCAAGCGCGACGACAAGAGCGGCAAGTTCATGGACCAGAAGGCCGACAAAAAGCCGTTCAAGGGCGTGCGCAAGGAGAAGTAGGCGGTCGCTGCGCTCGGAGCCTGCGGCCCCGCCGAAAACGACAACACGCCTGTGGCGATCACAGGCGCGTTTGGCGTTTGTCTCGGGGAGGATCGCCGGGCTGCGATCACTCCATCTGCCGCGAGGCGTCCACTTCGCGCTGCAGACCTTCCGCATCGACCACGTCAGCATGCTCAAGCGCAGCGGTATCGACGAACACGGCCTCGCGGTGCTTGGGCGCGTACTTGGCACCCAGCACGCCGAGCGCAGTCGGATTGCCTCGCTCGTTCTCGTGCTCGCCGAAGTAGCCCTCCACGATCACGCCCTTCTCGCGATACTCGGGATCGCGCAGCAGCGCATCGTGCAGCTTCGGCAGATTGTAGTGCGGCACCGACGCGATCATGTGGTGCGGCAGGTGGTAGTCCATGCCGAACGGGAAGACCGCGTAGCGCACCAACGGTCCGGCAAGGAACACGCGCGTATTGGTGTAGCGGCCGCGGTCGGCGTTGCCGTGCTGCACCCACTGGCGCAGGATCATGAACAGCGGGAACGTCGTGAACACGGGCAGCACCCATAGAAGCGCGAAATAGCTCCAGGCCGCGCCGTAGGCCCAGCCCATGAGCTGGGCGAACGAGACGAACGCGAACAGGATCGCCAAGTGGGTGATGCGGCCGAGCGCCGTCAGCTTGTGCGAGATCACGCGGTCAAGGCGCGTGTGCATGTAATATTTCTCGGGTAGCAGCGCGAGAAATGCCACGACAACCGCCCACATCGCGGGCAGCACGGCGTAAAGCGCCATCCAGTTGCCGTTGAGCGTCATGGGCACGATCACGGCCGGCGTCGCCACCGTGAACAAGACGCCCGCACGCAGCGGCCAGTGCGCCGGCAGCTGGTCGGGGAGCGTGTACGGGCTCTTATGCCTGCCGCCGCCCGTCGCGCTGTAGCGGGCGCGCGTGAGCGTGTAGCGGATAAGGTTCGGCAGCCAGAGCTGCTTCAAGAGCTTGATCACCATCTCGACGTGAGTAATGGGGAAGTCGAGCCAATGGTCGCTGTCTTGCAGCTGGCTGATGTCGGGATCGCGCTCGGGGTCATTGATGAACTGGTGGTGCGCCAGATGGTGCAGCCGGAAGTGGAACGTCGTCGTGAGGATGGGGAAGGCTCCGAGCCAGTCGGAGGCGAGCTCGTTGAGCTTGCGGTTGGCAAACAGCATGTAGTGCGTGCCCTCGTGCACGACACCGCCGAACTGGTGCTGGGAGGCACCGACGGCGACGATCGCAAGTAGGGTCACCGGGATGCTCAACCACCACGCGATCTGGCCCGACATGGCGAGGTGATCGAGGTAGGTGGTGCCGACGATCGAGACGGCGAGGACGACGTAGATGCGGGCGAGATAGACCCAGTTGGTAACGTTGTCGCGGATCTTGAGGGCTTTGACCTCTTCCGGCGCCCTGTTCGGGCGCTCGCGCGCCGGGCTGTCCTCCCGGCTCCGCGCCGCCGTCTTGACCGCCATTGTTGCTGCTACCGCCATTTTTGTCCTTTTCCCAGAACAGCCCCATGCCGCCTAACATTCAGCATAACGCCGAACTTTCAGACCATTTTGACAGAACGAGAATCGCCGATCCAACGCAATCGCCGGGTGCGACGATCCATGCCCACCTGCAACCAGCCGGCCGTCCCCCGCAGAACCCCGAGGCAAGGCTTCTTAGTCTTTATCACAAGCGTTAAGAATTGCATTCTGGGGCCCGCGAATCGCGCGCGGCGCATAGCGTAAAGACCAGGGAATTCAAGGATCGGCAGGCGCGGCGGCCTGGCTGGCTGGCAGCCTGCATCAACGGGGCAATCGGGGCGCGACAAGTCGCCGCCGAAACAAGGGAAAACCAGCCATGAACACTAGGGCACTAGCGGCCGAGTTCGTCCGGACTTTCATGCTCGTCGCGTCCGTCCTCGGCGCGGCGCTGTTCTCGTTTCCGATCGCCGGCATCGTCGGCGTCGCACTGTCGATCGGCTTTACCGTGATGGCGATGATCTTTGCCATCGGCGCCATATCCGGCGGCCACTATAACCCCGCCGTGACCCTCGGCCTCGTCGCC
>CAXMLT010000342.1:0-11880 GCA_964194245.1 uncultured Hyphomicrobium sp. | reverse complement strand
TTCCTACCAACTCCGCGACGGCACCCACATCGTCATCGGTGGCACTCTTAAGATGGCGCTCTGAGTGAACCGCCCGCGCCGCGTCGCACCGGAATGCGGCCAGTTTCACGTTTCCGAGCGATGCGACGCTGATCTCGCCGTCGAAGTTTTGTCTGTGGGGTGTGCTGAAGTCATGGGCGACAAACGTCTTTGTCGTCTCCTCCCGCCAATAGGCGAGCCGGTCGCGGGGGTGCACCTTGCTTGTCGAAGAAATGACCTTCATCAGCTGAGTGCCGCCTCAGTCAAATTCTGAGTTCCTGCTCAGTCGAATATGGATGACTTAAATTACGCGGACCCTGCTCAAATGGAAGAGGGGCCTGGTGGTGTGACCAACTGAGTTTGTCACGGCGCCATGGCAAATTTCGCGCGTGACAGCTATGCCCTCGTGAAGTGCGAGCTCGCGGAGTTCAAGCCCGAAGCATGATGACAGACCCTCGGTGTGTTGGCCCGCTCACGTCAAGCATAAGCTTCACGTCAGCGATCATGACTGCGGTAGTTTCGAAGCCCAGTTGCAGCTACCCGCCATATCGTCGTCTACTCTGCATGCGCATTTTGGTCTCCACACGGAGACATCAATGAAGCACTACGTTCGAGTTTGCCGACCCCGTTTCGAGATCGCCGTTCTGGAGATCGATGCTGATGACGACGACCAGGCGGAGGACATGGCAGTCGGCCAGGCCACCAAGCTGCCTGCGGCGGGATGGCATCTCTTGTCTTTCGATGACGAAGCATATCAGCCGCACGTCGAGAGCTGCCACTCCGAGCACACGATCGACGCGAACGTGGAAGACGAGCCCGGGGAGCGCGAAGAGTACATAAAAGAACTCCAATCGCCCGAACGAGCTGAGGCGATGCACTGCGTCCGCTATCTATTGCTCTATGCCGATGTCGGCACCGGAGAAGGTAGCGTGATCTTCGAGCCATGGTTTCCGGTCGGTGAACCGCAGCTGCTCGAGCACGATCTCGCTGGCGATTGGGTTCGGGAACTCGAGGCCATTCAGGACGAGGGCCTCGAGAACTTCGAGGATTTCGCCGCCGGCCTGGCCGAAGAGGAGAATACGGCCGAGGAAGCGAAGCCGGACCACCTTCGACCAATCATCATCCCTTTTCCGTCAGCGTCTGAGGATCTGGGCGAGGGAAGCGAGGATCGACCGGATCCCCGTCGCTACAAAACCTCGATCCCAGAACTCCGCGCGATGGCTCTTTCCGGTGAGCAGTTTGATGACGTGCGCGCCTGCCTGACGAGCATCGACAAAATCCTATCGAAGCCGCAGACCGTCTCAATGCGCGTGGAGCTCGCCGCCGCATTGTTGGCGCACGCATGCTCGGCTGGCTATGGCAGCGCGGCGGCTCAGGGGCATCCGGAAGAAGGACAGATGCGCTACGATGTCTTCGAACGCCTCGCAATCCTGCGAGCGCGAGAGCTGTTCAGGCAAAAACGTGCCTGACCTGCGGTAGCGCTGGGCGTTGCGGGACGGGGTCGCCTGGGCGCTGCGCCGCTCGATCCTTCTCTCCCTACTCGCAGGGGACCTGCAGGGTCTGACCTGGGTTTGGGAAATATCTCGAACAGAGGACCGGGTGTGAGGTTGCCGCTTGTTCCGCCTGTACCGCGACAGTAGCGGGTCGTGCAAGCTCAGTGGGGCGAGGAGCGCTGGCGATTGAGGAATTCTCAAGGTCCGCGACGGTAGCCGATCGTGCAGGCGCAGCGGGGCTAGGAGCACTGGCGATCGAGGAGTTCTCAAGGTGAAGGCTCGGTGCAGGGCTGCCACCCTCCACCGCGGCGATAGCGGATTGCACCGGCACTGCGGGGCGATACGCGCCGGCGATCGAAGAGTTCTCACGGTGCAAGTCTGCCTTGTCCGGTTTCCAAGTCAGCACAGCAATGGATGAATTCTCGTTTGCGTGGCTCTTGGCCGGCGGCGCGGTTTCCGCAGCCTTTGCGTCATCGTCGGAATTTTGCCTCTGCTGGCGCCGCGGCCTCGCCTCCTCATGGTAAGATCGCGCCCTCGGACGGTATTCGCGAGGCGGGGGTGCAGAGTGAAGTCCGGGTCCGAAAGCTCCCGGTCCGATAGTAATGCCGAAACCAATCCCACCTGCCGAGGCCGCAATGGTGCTGGCCAAAAGAAAAGTCCCAGAAGCTAGTATGGTTACTCTGAGCATGATGAATACTCCCGGCTTCCCGCGAGGGTGACGAAGTTCATCGCCAGGCAAATTACCCTACCACCCAGCGACCTTGTGGTCCATCGTACAGACGGGCGCTCTTGATGCTGGGCGGCTAGTCGCTCATTGTGTCTTCTAGTCGCTGATCGCAGCGCCGTACACCACGACATCCCGGCCGGTTTGTTCACACTTGAGCCCCAACGCGTTGATTATGGCGCGGAGCTCCTTGCCGAGCTCGGCTGGCGGCAGCTTTTCGTCTCCGCACCAATCGTTGTAGCGGGCGTGCAGGGAGCGGAGTGAAGCCTGTGCCGATGGATCAGGCTTCAGAACCTCGCGCAGGAAGAGTGCGACGTGCTCACGCTTGTTGCGCGGGCGTGGAGGCAGGATTTCGACTTGATGAGAGGCTCGGCGAGATTGGGACTGTCCTATTCGCAGGGGCTGATCCGTTGGGCGGGCCGTCTCGTTCTCGGCGCCGATCTTCGTCTCTCGCCGCGGGTGCAGAACCAGGCCTATGGCGAGAGACCCGCCAAGGATGCCTAAGGACCGTAAACCCACCAGCACGAGCTCCCAGGCCCATGGCGCGATCCCGAGACGGTCTGACAGCGGTGTCGCCGACCGCGGTTCAGGCAGTCGTGCTAGGGCCTCACGAGCTTCCTTCAGATCGAGTTCTGCCTGCTGTTGGCCTGCCAAAAGCAGCTTGGCGCAGTTGGATGCGCAGTCCTTTTTCGCCGCCTCGGAAATAGCGGCCGTGTCGGCATCCTTCTTCGCAGTTTCGGCTCGACGGAGCCGTGACGCAGCCGCAGAGCGATCCGCGCGCATCTGCGCTACAGGTGCAGCGATCGCGTCGAGGCTCGCCACCTCCCGGTCCGCATTGATCAGCACCCAGTAGGCTTCGCCAGCGAGGATGAGAACCGCGAGCAGGATGGCCTGCCAATGGCGCCCCTCATTGAAGCAGACGCCCACGAACGCCATACCGAGTGCGAGCAGGACGGCAAGCGCGATGATTAGTGGCGCGTCGCGCGAACCATATCCTCCGGCGTGCATGACATTGGCATGTGTTGCGGCAGCAATAACACCGGCAGCGGCGATGAAGACGAGAATGCGAATAGCGCTAGGCATCGGGCGTCACACCCTTCTGCTTCGCGAGTTCTGCGATCGCTGCTTCGACAAGATCGGCCTGTGACCAGTCGTTGGCCTCGCAAAGCTTCTTCGCCAACGATTGCGTCAGTTCGGTTATGCGCACGTTGAACTGGTGCGCTCGTACCGGCCCCCGGCGGCGCCGGCCGTCGTTGGGGCGCATGGCGGTCATCCGCTCTGCCCGCGCGCGCTTCTCGACGTCGGTATGCGTCCCAAAGCCGCCGAGGAGCGCCTCGAACTCGCTGCCATCCTCTTCAGGCGTGCTCATGTGGCACCCGCTTTCCCTTACGCGTGGCGGCCTTCACCTCGTTCCACAGTTCGGAAATCTCCTCCTCCGAAGCAGACTTCTTCTGGCCCTTGGCTGGTCTTTCGAGCTCGGGCCCCGTCTTGCCGGAGGTGAGAGCGGCCAAATACGCAGCGCGGTGCGTCACGATCGTCTTGGCGACGGGCACGGCGGCAGCGAGCAAGTAGTCGCGCGCGCTGAGCGTCGTCTTCCAGCGCGGCTCCGCATCATTGATGACACATAGATGCGGGGTTCCAGCCTCACGGGCCATGACAACCGCATCCTCGCTGGCGATTAAATCCAAAGCGCTAGCGCGCAAGGGCACAACCGCGAGGTCGGCACGCTCGATGGCATCCAGGATGGTGGCGACGAATGCGGGAGGTGTGTCGATGAACACCCAATCCCAACCATCGAGCTCGAGCGCCTCCACCGCGTCCGTTGCTGTCTCGGCGCCGGTGAAGATCCGTGGGTTGTCGCTACGCCCCCGGCGCTTCCACCAGGCTGCTAGCGATCTCTGCGGATCAAGGTCGACCATAGCAACGCGCTTGCTCTCGCGCGCGGCGCGAACTGCTAGCGCGCTAGCTAGCGTCGTTTTGCCAACACCGCCTTTGCTGGAAACCACCGCGATAACGCGCATCGCTGCCCTCCCCGCCAGCGAATGCTAGCGACAGAGCAATGCTAGTGCGGTGCGCGACTAGCACCCAACGCATCTAGCAATTCGAGAACCTAACGGAGCTAACGGAGCTAACGAAATGAACCCCTATACGTCAGCGCCCGCATTGCGCGAAGCTAACGGATCTAACGGAGCTAACGGAGAGACCCCCTATACATTTTGGGAGGCCAAGGTGGATCAACCCTGCGCTTAAGACCCTGGCCGCAGCCTGGTTGATCACGTGCGCGGCGGACAAGGCGGGGTGGGTGTCAAGTCACCGCAGGCTACGTGCTAAACTTCTTCGTTTGGCTTTGCCGAAAGCGAAGCTGCGATGGTCCCCAGCGGAAGATGAAGCGCAACGACGCCATCCTTGCTGACGGGCAAAGGCAGAAATCCGAACTTCTTGTAGGTAGCCGCGACCCGTTCTGTGAGCGCGTGAACTAGTAGAGTGCGCGCGGCGACGTATTTTGCGGCCGCGAGCGTGCGCTTCATTGCATCCTGTAGCAGATGCCTGCCGATGCCAGCATTTTGCTCAGTCTTTGTTACGGCGAGGCGGGCCAGCACGATTGCGGGAACCGGGTCCGGGGTGTTCCGGCGCAGGCTCGACGTGCAATCGACGTGGGCGACTGAGCCAGTCGCTAGCGAGTAGAAACCGACTACCTGCTTTCCTCGACAAACGACGAAAGTATTAGCCGTGCGCGCCGCAACGGCTTCCAGTGCCCTCTTTTTGAGCCACACGTTGAGAACTTCCTCCCCACAGTCGAATCCGGAGAGGACATGCCCAGCACGAAGAGGAGCCGGCTTCGTTAACTTTGCGGGCTTCTTCGCGCTGGACTTCGCCATCAATCTTCCCACGGAGCCTTACTAGCCATGAGAGCCACAAGCGCCTTTGTGGGGAGCGCCGGCGCCTCCAAAGCCGCTTGAAAGTCTGCCCAAGCTGCGTCGGAAAGCGTGAAATGCGTCTGGCTCAATAAGACTTCCTGCGCACGCAAGCGTGCGCTTTTGATCATGAAATCTGTCCGATTCTCACCAATCACGCCACGGGCGCGGTCGATCAGAGAGCGGTTCTCGTTATCAATCCGCAGATTGATGGTGCTGGATGCAGGCGCCTTGTGAGCAGCCTTGCTCTTCTTGACGCCTGCTGTCGGGCGAGAGTTCGTGGGTCGCCTCAACGTGGCTGTCTGTGCCATGGCATCCTCCTGTGTATACGCTGTACCTACGTTTCTTTTATCTATTATTCGTATACACGATGTCAACACGATTAGTTTCACATCATTGTGCGCAGAGCTGTCCTGCCTCGCGGTCCCGCGTCGATGCGATGGCCACATATGCAACTGAAAATTGCTTTACGGGCATGCGACGCGCCAATTGACACGTCAGAACGCCTCCGCGGCCTGCGAAGTCGGTTCGCCGGAAGCAATACTTTACGATGGTTGGTAGCAACCCCGCGGCGCGCGTCTGATTTCAAGCCCCTCGCACGGCATGAAGATGGGCCGCAGGCGTTCCGCTGGGGGAACCCGCGGAACGTGGCGCCTCGCTAACTTATTGAAATCAATGGCGCCCCAGCGTGGATGAAACTGATAACTACGTTTCCGCGGGAGCGCTATGATATTCCAGCCGACACCGCGCAAGTGCGACCGCGAACATCCGGGGCCCGCCAAAGCTACTACGACTATTCTGGTCAGGCTTTGCGCTATCAGGCTCGCTGTGCCTCCAGGTCCTTGCCCACCTTCGGCATGAAACGGACGTAGACGAGTTCACTCAGAAGCTCGACCAGCGTCTGTGTGACGATGACGGCTGGGAGGGCCGGTATAGCACCAGGAACAGCGAGAACGAGCGGCAGGACCACAGGGAAGCCCGCGTTGCGGCGCTGAACGCAATTGCTCTCGAGCCCGCTGCGGACAGGCGAAACAGCGCCCAAATTGCCAAACGCACTAGTGGCGCCAGAGCGGACCGGCCGCATGCATCCTGATTCAACAAATAGATTGTTCAATAAGTTGCCTGGTTCGACGCGGGCAGCTGCATCGCCTTTCCTGCCAGCTTTTCGCGCGCTTCGTTCAGTCCTTTGAGGCTGGCGAGTGTTTCACGCGGCCTCTTCGTCGCCACGCCGACTAAAAGCGCCTCGATCAGACCGAGCGTGGCGGTGTGCATGCTCAGCATATCGGCACGCCCTCGCGCGACGGGAAGGACGAGATCGACGCGGCGTCGCAGCGTGGCGGAGAGCGTGTCCGTCAAGAGAAGCGAGCCCGCGCCGTGCCGGTGGATTTCGTCGAGGAGGACGGCAAGTTCCGTATAGACCCGCCCGTAGGCAAAGCTGACGACGAGGTCGCCCTTGCGCACTTTTCGGAGATCGTCGGCGAACAGAAGCCCGGTATTCGTGAGACTTGCCGCGTCCAGACCGAAGCGCGCGAGTTGGATGACTAGATAGGCCGCCATGGCGCTGGACGGCCCGAGGCCGAAAACCAGTATGCGCCGGGCTCCGACGATGCTGTCCACCGCCTTCTCGAACTGATCGGGCGTGATCGTGCGGCGGAGACTTTCGAGGGACTCGATGTGAATTTTCAGTGTCGTCTCGAAGGCCACGGATAAGCTCGTGCCCACCTCTCCGAGCGTTCGCGTCAGCCGCTCGGCCGGAGAGAGCGAATGGCGCAGCTCGTCTGCAAGTGTCCGGCGCAGGTCGTCCAGACCCGAAAAGCCGAGAGCCTTGGTCGCGCGCACGATGGTGGCGTCGCTGGTTTGCGCCTTCGCGGCCAGGGCGGCGGCGGAAGCGATGAGCACCTCCTCGCGGTTCTCCTGAAAGAACCGCACCACCCGTTTCTCAGCGGGGCTCATTCGCTCGGAGCGCTCCGCAACTCTCTCTTCGAATGTCAGCGCCACGGTCAGCGGGCCTTTCTTGACATATATCGCATTCACTACAATAATAGTAGCTAAATGTCGTAAATACTACAACAGCCTGGAGAGTGATGATGGATGTGGCGGCTTGGAGCGTGGCGGCGCCAGCAATCGGATCGGCTTTCCTTGCTTCGCTGGTCGAGGTGGTGGAGGCATTTACGATCGTTTTGGCGGTCGGCACGCTGCGCGGCTGGCGGCCGGCAGCCCTCGGCACGGTCGCGGCTCTCGCCGTCCTCGGCATGCTGATCGTTTTGCTGGGCCCAGTGCTCGACCGTGTCCCCCTTCATCTTCTCCAACTCGTCATTGGAGTGCTCCTCCTCCTGTTCGGGATGGGGTGGCTTCGCAAGGCAATCCTCCGGGCGGCCGGCACAATCCCTTTACATGATGAGGACGCCATCTTTGCATCCGAGTCGGCCCAATTGGCGGAAGCTGCCGGTCAACGCCGGACGTCGCTCGATTGGATCGCCGGTCTGACCGCGTTCAAGGCGGTCCTGCTTGAAGGGCTCGAGGTGGTGTTTATCGTCATCGCCGTCGGCGCCGGCCGTGGCCTGCTGTGGCCGGCAGCTTTCGGCGCGTTGGCAGCGTGCCTTGCCATCCTCACAATCGGCATCATCGTCCATCGGCCGCTAGCCAAGGTCCCGGAGAACACGCTCAAGTTCGGTGTCGGCGTCATGTTATCCGCGTTCGGCGTGTTCTGGACGGGGGAGGGACTGGGCATCGATTGGCCTGGTCAGGATATCGCCTTGGTGGTCTTTGCCGCTCTCTTTCTCGGCGTCGGGATCGCAACCGCATCCGCGCTTCGACGTCCGACGGTGGAGGTCGCGCGATGAGCATCATTGTCGAAGTCGCCAAGGAACTCCTCGGCATGTTTCTCGCCGATGCCCGGCTCACGACCGCAACGTTGGTGCTTGTTACGATCGTAGCCGGCCTCGTCGTCGCGCTGCACCTCGAACCGCTTGTGGGTGGATCTGTGCTCCTTCTCAGCTGTCTCGTGATCCTCGTCGAGGCAGCCGTTCGCGAAGCGAAACGTCGAAGCACCTCATGATCGCGTTCATTCAATCAGGCAGCCACACGAGGAGTGCGGTGCGGATCATTGGCGGTGTCGCCCTGGCCCTAGCCCTCTCCGCCGGAGGGTATCTCGGAGCGCTTCAGCTTACCGGCAATTTCCATCCGGTCGTACCGGGGTTGCTCTACCGGTCGGCGCAGCCGACGGCGACCGACATCGCCGGTTACCGGAAGACCTACGGCATCAAGACGATCATCAATCTGCGCGGAGAGAATATTGGCTCGCCCTGGTATGACTCAGAGATCGCCGAGGCGAAGCAGCTCGGCATCGCCCATGTCGATTTCGGCATGTCGGCCAGACGCGAGCTCACCCAGGCAGAGGCAGCCGATCTCATCGCGATACTCGAACGTGCCGAGAAGCCCGTGCTCATCCATTGCAAAGCGGGCGCTGATCGAAGCGGCTTGTCATCCGCCCTCTACGTGGCCGCTGTGGCTAAGCTCGGCGAAGGGGCCGCCGAGCAGCAGATATCGATCCGATACGGACATATCTCGCTTCCAGTGAGCGCCACTTATGCGATGGACCGGACATTTGAGGCTCTCGAGCCGTGGCTTGGATTTCCGGATTCGTGAATCACCCGCCTCTGGAGTTGATCGCCGGCAACATGGCCGCGGACATCGTTCACGTCGGCGAGGTGCCCAGCATCTTGTGCCGATCGAACTGCCAAAAGTGTATTCTGGCACAGTTAACAACCGGTTTGTGGTTGTCCCTGGCCGGATGCGCCACAGGCCCGAACGGCCGGTACAGCCCCTGAAAGGAGCGACGCTTCCATCTTCGCCGGCGAACCGTGCAAAGCGTAGCTTGCTTCGTCGCGATACGTCAACGATTGAACGGAGTGACCAGTTCGCCGCACATGAGCCGCGTGTCCACAATCGCTTCCCGGTCGGTCACGATAGACTCCGTGCAGCGAACGAGCAGCAAATCTTTCCGCAATAAATACACGTATTCGTATTTGGCGAACGGCGAGATATGCCTGATGAAGGTTTCGCGAATCTCGAAGCCGTCGGAGAGATATTGCGACAGGCTCTTGGTACTTCCTTTCCACTGATCTTGAAATGAAGCAGCGGAGGCGATCGACAGGATCGATGCGCCTGATATCGCTAGTGCCAACTTTACCAAAACCGGCCATGGTTCGCCCATCTCTGGTCCTCGCTTTTTGCGTTGGGCTCCGGATGAGCAGATCCTATCACCGGCCCGGAGAACGACCGACAAGTCTTACCAAATCGTATGCTTTCCGAAAGGACACGGCGAAGAGCGTCTTTTAGACCAATCGCAGTCAACCGGTGCGCCTCCAGCCCCCCGCTCCTGCGGGCAACTGCCCCTGAGCGCTGGCGAGGCAGCCACGGCGTTCGCTGGGTCTTCAATACAGCGGCACCGATCGATAAAGCACCGATTGGCATTCTCCTTTGAAGGAGAACCGGTGAGATGCGCATTTTGGTCGTCGAAGACGACCCCAAGATCGGTCGATTTGTCATCGAAGCGCTGAAACAAGCTGGCTTTGCCGTTGACCACGCCGACAACGGCGACGATGGGCTTCACCTGACGCTGAGCGCACCTTATGACCTCGCAATTATTGACATCATGTTGCCGGGGTTGGGCGGCCTGGAGCTGATCGGCGAACTGCGCAGCCGGAAAGTGATGATTCCGGTCATCATTCTCAGCGCCAGGAGGTCCGTCGACGATCGCATAGCAGGCCTCCTGCGTGGTGGCGATGATTACATGACGAAGCCCTTTTACTTGTCGGAATTACTGGTGCGGATTCACGCCCTGATCAGACGCTCTACCAACGTCGTCGAGCCCACGCGCCTGATCGTCAACGAACTCGTTCTGGACTTGCAGAGCCGGGAGGTTAGGCGCGGTGGCCAAAACCTTGCCCTCCAGGCTCGGGAGTTTTCGTTGCTTGAGCTTTTGATGCGCAATGTCGGTCGTCCCGTATCGAAGACAATGATCCTGGAGCGGCTCTGGGACTACAATTTCGATCCCCAAACTAACGTCGTCGATGTTTTGGTGTGCCGGCTGCGCAACAAGATCGACCACGAGTTTACCAACAAGATGATCCATACGATCCGGGGCGTTGGATATGTCCTTAAGAGCCCTTAGCGCGCTCCGGAGAGCGACCGGATTCCGGCTGGCGCTGATGTACTCGGCGTTCTTTGTTGTCGGCACTTCCGTTCTTCTTGCTTTCGCGTACTTCCTTTTGGCGGAGTCCCTGCAAGGCCGAGATCGTGACAGCATCGATGTGCGGCTGCGCCAGCTAGCCGCTCAGTACCAGGCAACGGACCTGGCCGGGCTAAAAAAAGCGCTCGCTCTCGAAGCCAAGATTCGCATGGCGAACCCCTATTTCATTCGAATTGCGGGACCGCGGAATACCTTGGTCTTCATGGAGATTCCCGACCGGTGGGCAGACTTCGATTTGTCCCCCCTGGAGCGGGCCGCTCTGATCGCACCAAGAGCGTTTGTTCTTCTGCCGGCAGCGGACGATGAAGCGGTGCTGGAGGTTGCGTCTCTCCGATTGCCAGACGGTTCGATCCTACAGATCGGCAAGAGCACGGAAGAGCGGGACGAAGTTCTGGGGCTCTTTGCCTGGATCCTCGCCGGGGTCGCGATCCCCGTGCTTGCTATCGGCATTGTCGGCGGAGCGCTGCTGGCGCTCCGCGCTTTGCGGCCGATTCGGGAGCTTATCGAGACCATTCGATCGATCGACTCCGGGGCCATGGCCGCCCGTGTGCCGATTCGCCAGACAGGCGACGAACTGGACGAGTTGGCGCTGCTGTTCAACGGCATGCTGAACCGGATCGCAACGCTGATCGAAGGCATGCGCGGTGCGCTCGACAATGTTGCGCACGAACTGCGCACGCCAGTGACGCGAATGCGCGGCGCAGCAGAAGTCGCGCTCCAATCGGACCAGACCCCGGAAATCGCCTGGGAAGCTCTGTCCGATTGCATTGAGGAGTCGGACCAGCTCCTAGGGCTCCTAGACGCTCTCATGGACATCTCGGAAGCGGAAGCCGGTACTCTGACGCTCAAGCGGGAGTCCCTGAATATCTCAGCGTTATTGGAGGCTACCGTCGACCTCTATCGGCACGTCGCGGACGAAAAAGAGATTCTTGTTTCGGCGGTAGCGCTGGAGGACATCTGGTTAGTGGCCGACCGCAGTCGCCTGCGGCAGGTCATGGCGAACCTGTTGGACAATGCGATCAAGTTCACACCGAAGGGCGGGCGAATTCAGCTTGAGGCATGCCGTCGGAATTCGGAGGTGGTAATCAGTATCGGGGATACCGGCATAGGCATGGCACCCGAGGAACTCTCGAAGATCTGGGGTCGCCTCTATCGCGGGAGCCATGGGCGCTCGGAGCGTGGGATGGGACTGGGCCTCAGCCTCGTCAAAGCGATCGTCGACGCCCACAAAGGGCGTGTTGAGACGTCGAGCACGCCGGGCACGGGCTCCACGTTCAAGGTAATTCTTCCTGCAGCATCGATCGTGGATCGCTTACAGCCCCCGGCCTCGCGGGTGGAGCGTCCGGCGATTTAATGCTGGTGAAAGGTTGCTGCAATCTTCGGCAACGAGCATGCCCCGGTGAAAGGGCAAGCACTTCTCTTCCTACAGCGGCGCCCCGAGCGGCGGGTGGGATGGAAATCAGAGCAGCCCTGCAA
>CAXMLT010000341.1:0-4599 GCA_964194245.1 uncultured Hyphomicrobium sp. | reverse complement strand
GATGTGTATAAGAGACAGGGTCGGGGGCATCGAGATGCTCGGGGAGCCAGTCGGTCTCGACGATCCATGTCTTGGCGGTTTTGCGCACGTTTCCTCTCCGTTCCCTCTTCTTTTGATGCGGCTTTGGAGGGTCGCTCCGTGGGGGACGCCGGTGCCGCCCCGCCGACATAGGCAAAAGTTCGAAAGGCCGCAAGGGAAGCAGGACAGGCGGCCTCAGCTCAGGGCCGGGTCGGCAAATACGGTGGGCAGCAAGCGCGGGCTTTTTGCGAGCCACGGCGGCAGCGGAAGCGACTTCAACTGCAGAAAGCCCGGATTGAAAAGCCGCGATTGATAGCGTGTTCCATAGTCGCACAGGATGGTCACGACCGTATGACCGGGGCCAAGCTCCTTGGCGAGGCGGATGGCGCCCGCGACGTTGACGCCGGTCGAGGCCCCGACGCAGAGACCTTCCTCGGCGATGAGATCGAAGACGATGCGCACGCTTTCCTCGTCCGGGATCTGATAGGCGGTATCGATCGGCGTGCCCTCGAGGTTGGCGGTGATGCGGCCCTGGCCGATGCCCTCGGTGATCGATGACCCTTCGGCCTTGAGTGTGCCTTGCGTGTAGTAGGCATAGAGCGCGGAGCCCGGCGGATCGGCGAGCGCGATGCGGATGTCGGAGCGCTTCGCCTTCAGTCCGCGCGAGACGCCGCCGAGCGTGCCGCCCGAGCCGACGGCGGCGACGAAGCCATCGATCTTGCCGCCGGTGTCGGCCCAGATTTCCTCCGCCGTCGTCGTCATGTGGATGTCGCGGTTGGCCGTGTTGTCGAACTGGTTGGCCCAGATCGCGCCCGCCGCCTCGCTCTTGTCGAGCAGATCGGCGAGGCGTGCGGAATACTTCACGTAGTTGTTGGGGTTGCGATAGGGCACGGCCGGCACCTCGACGACCTCGGCGCCGAGCAAGCGGAGCGTGTCCTTCTTCTCCTGCGCCTGGGTGTCGGGGATGACGATGACGGTGCGGAAGCCCTGCGCGTTGCCGAGCACGGTGAGGCCGATGCCGGTATTGCCGGCGGTGCCTTCCACGATGGTGCCGCCCGGCTTCAGGCGCCCTTGGTGCACGGCATCTGCGATGATGCCGAAGGCAGCGCGGTCCTTCACCGACTGGCCGGGGTTCATGAACTCCGCCTTGCCGAGGATCGTGCAGCCCGTTTCCTCGGAGGCCCGTCGCAATTTGATCAGCGGTGTTTGGCCCACCGCGGCGACGACGCTCGATCGTAAGGGCAAGGCAGCGCTCCTGATACGGTGAACGGCGTCACCGTACTGGCGGCTCCGCGCCCCTGCAACGGTATGGGGTGCCTCATCCCCAAGGACGCAAGATACCGGAAGCGCAGCATTTTCCGTGATCTTGACGATCTCTCCGTCATAACGGCTGCGCGCGAAGCTGTTGCGCTGCCGGAGCCCCGCCAGATATACCTTCGCCCGACGTTCCCCTGACCTTAGCGAGACTTGCGCTACGGGAGGCTCTGCGGGTGGGCGCTTAACGCGCCCCCGGGCCAGGGGACCGTGCGGGCGTGGTGGAATTGGTAGACACGCCAGATTTAGGTTCTGGTGGCCTTGGCCGTGGGGGTTCAAGTCCCTCCGCCCGCACCAAAAGCGCTGCGATTGCGGGCGCGGAGTGCCGGGACTTCCCGCGAAGACGATCAAAGCCGTCTTGGACGGCTAAATGGCAGGTTGGAGACAGATGCAAGTCACGGAAGCGAATACCGAGGGATTGAAGCGTATCCTCAAGGTCGTGGTTGGCGCGGATGAGCTTGGCCGGCGCTTCTCGGAGCGTCTCGATGAGATCAAGGACCGCGTCCAGCTCAAGGGCTTCCGCAAGGGCAAGGTGCCGGTCCCGCACCTGAAGAAGATGTACGGCCGCTCGCTGATGGCGGAGGTGCTGGAGCAGACCGTCAAGGAGACGAGCTCAAAGGCGATCGCGGACCGCAACGAGCGCGCAGTCATGCAGCCGAGCTACACGCTCCCCGAGGACGAGAAGGAGATCGAGCAGGTGCTCGAGGGCAAGGCCGACCTTGCCTATTCGATGACGTTCGAGGTGCTCCCGAGCTTCGATCTCGTCGACCCCAAGACGCTGAAGCTGGAACGCCTCCGCGCCGACGTCGAGCCCGACGCTATCGACAAGGCAGTCGAGCAGCTGGTCGAGCGCAGCATCACCTTCACGCCGGAAGAGGGCCGCGCAGCCGCCTCCGGCGACCGCATCACCATGGATTTCGTCGGCACGATCGACGGCGAGGCGTTCGAGGGGGGATCCGGCGAGGGCACGCAGCTCGTGCTCGGCCAGGCAAACTTCATCCCCGGTTTCGAGGAAGGCCTCATCGGCGTCAAGGCAGGCGAGGAGCGCGATATCAACGCGACCTTCCCCGACGACTACACGGTCGACGCGTTGAAGGGGAAGGCGGCGACCTTCGCCGTGAAGATCAAGGAGGTGGCGGCACCCGTGCGCCCGGCGCTCGACGACGACTTCGCCAAGACGCTCGGCGCCGAGGACGTCGCCAACCTGCGCAAGCTCGTCAGCGAGCAGATCAGCCGCGAGTACGACAACGTCGCGCGCATGAAACTGAAGCGCCAGATGTTGGCCCAACTCGAGAAGGCGCACACGTTCGAGCTGCCGCCCTCGCTCGTCGACAGCGAGTTCGAGTCGATCTGGCGCCAGCTCACCGAGACCATGCGCCAATCGGGCAAGTCGTTTCCCGACGAGAACAAGACGGAGGAGGAGGCCCGCGCCGAGTACCGCCGCATCGCCGAGCGCCGCGTCCGCCTCGGCCTCATCATCGGCGAGATCGCCGAGAAGAACGACATCAAGATCACGCAGGATGAGTTGCGCCGCGTCCTGATCGAGCAGGCTCGGCGTTTCCCGGGCCAGGAGAAGGCGGTATACGAGTACTACGAGAAGACGCCCGGAGCGCTCGCGGAGCTGCGCGCGCCCATCATCGAGGACAAGGTCGTCGACTTCGTCATCGAAAGGGCCAAGCCGACCGAGAAGACGGTGTCGAAGGATGTGCTGTTTGAGCAGCCCGAGGCGGCCGACGAGAAGGAAGGCGACTAGCGACATTTTATGTGGGAAGGCCGCCGTCCCCTTGCGCCCGGGGCCGCCCCTACCCAAAAAGAACGGTCAGCCCTAGATTCGGGGCGTACATTGCCATCTAGACGTCGTTGCGAGCCATAAGGAACGAAAGCCATGCGGGACCCGGTCGGCACATTGACGGACACCTTCTGGCCGATGGTCGTCGAACAGACGAACCGCGGCGAGCGGGGCTACGACCTGCCCTCGCGGCTCCTGAAGGAGCGCATCATCTTCTTGACGGGGCCGATCGAGGACCACATGGCGGCCTCGGTCTGCATGCAGCTCCTGTTCCTCGAGGCGGAGAACCCGAAGAAAGAAATCTCGATGTACATCAACTCGCCGGGCGGCGTCGTCACGGCGGGCTTTGCCATCTACGATACGCTGCAGTTCGTGCGCCCCCCGGTGGCGACCTTGTGCATCGGTCAGGCGGCCTCCATGGGCTCCCTGCTTTTGTGCGCGGGTACTAAGGGCATGCGCTACGCCCTCCCCAACGCTCGTATCATGGTGCACCAGCCTTCCGGCGGCTTCTCCGGCCAGGCCTCCGACATCGAGCGGCATGCCGAAGACATCATCAAGATGAAGCGCCGCTTGAACGAGATCTACGTCAAGCACACTGGCCAGCCGTACGAGAACATTGAACGGACGCTCGACCGTGATTACTTCATGACGGCAGAGCAGGCGCGAGAGTTCGGCATCATCGACAAGGTGCTCACGCGGCGCGAAGAGGCCGAGTTCGGCCTGGGCGAGGCCGCCAAGGGGGCCGCCTGAGCCGGTCCCCCGGTCCCGGCGCCGATATGCCGGCCTCTCGCGGTTGATTTGCGGCGCTCGGCGGCGCCGGAAGCGGGATGCCGCATCGCCACAGCGGTGCGGACAGCCCAAATCGAGACAAATGCTTAGCCGGCCACAAAACTGTGGCAATCGGGTCGCTTCAATGTCGAGCGGGCCACTCGTTAATCCAATCTTGATCTGGGGAACGCTAGCGTGCTCAGATCGCGCTAGTTGGACTCGGGGCCGCACGAGCAGGGTTGGCGACGCGCCAGCATGGTGTAAGCTTTCTTCCCGGGTGCTCGGGCCGGTGTATCTCGGTCGCAGCACCCTTTAGGAGGGGTGAGACAGCAGCTTATGGCTCAAGAGAAAAATACCCTCTACTGCTCGTTTTGCGGCAAGAGTCAGCACGAGGTTCGCAAGCTTATCGCCGGTCCGACCGTGTTCATCTGCGATGAATGCGTCGAGCTGTGCATGGACATCATCAGGGAAGAGAACAAGAACACCCTGGTGAAGTCGCGCGACGGCGTGCCGACCCCACAGGAAATCTGCACCGTCCTCGATTCGTACGTGATCGGTCAGCAGCACGCCAAGCGCGTGCTTTCGGTCGCCGTCCACAATCATTATAAGCGGCTCAATCACGCGTCGAAGAACAACGACGTCGAGCTCGCCAAGTCGAACATCCTCCTCGTCGGCCCCACGGGCTGCGGCAAGACGCTGCTGGCGCAGAC
>CAXMLT010000340.1:0-8774 GCA_964194245.1 uncultured Hyphomicrobium sp. | reverse complement strand
CCGAGCCGAGCTTGCCGACGAGCCACGCGCGCGCGGTCGCGGCATTGGTCATGGTCTCGAGCGTGGTGAAGGTTTTGGACGAGACGACGAACAGCGTCTCCGCCGCATCGAGATCGTGTGTTGCCTCGCTGAAGGCGGCCCCATCGACATTGGAGACGAAACGGAAGCGCAAGTTGCGGTCGCTGTAGCGGCGCAGAGCCCGATAGGCCATTTCAGGGCCGAGATACGACCCGCCGATGCCGATATTCACGACGTTGCGAATGCGCTTTCCCGTGTGGCCCGTCCACGAGCCGTCGCGCACCTTCGCCGCGAACGCGGCCATGCGGTCGAGCACCGCTTGCACGTCGGAGACGACGTTCTTTCCATCGACCTCGATCACCGCGCCACGCGGAGCGCGCAGGGCGACGTGCAGCACCGCGCGGCCTTCGGTCGTGTTGATCTTCTCGCCGCGGAACATGGCGTCGCGCCGCGCCGCCACGCCGCGTTCCTCGGCGAGACGCGCGAGCAGTTGCATGGTCGCATCGGTGATGCGGTTCTTCGAATAGTCGAGCAAAAGCCCCGCGCCTTCGACAGTGAAGCGCGCAGCGCGGCCGGCATCGTCGGCGAACAACTGCCGCAGGTGGGCGTCCTTGATCTTCCCGTGGTGGTCGGCAAGCGCTTGCCACGCCTGCGAGCCGGTTAGCGCCTCCGCCATCGGCGGGTCTCCTATCGCAGGGCTTTCGACTTGCCGTCGATGGACTGCAGGAGATCCTGCCACGACTTGACGAAGGCCTTGGCGCCGTCGACCTGCAGCTGCCGCCCCACCGCATCGACGTCGATGCCGGCGGACGCGAACTCGCCCAGCACCTTGCCGCTGTCGCCGCCATCGGCCGGAACCAGGCTGCCTACGCTGCCATGATCGGCGAAGGCTTGCAGCGTCTCGTCCGGCATGGTGTTGACCGTGTTCGGCGCGGCGAGCGCGGTGATGTACATGGTGTCGGGCGAGCGCGGGTCCTTGGTGCTGGTGCTCGCAAACAGAAGCCGCTGCGGGCGCGCGCCGACATTCTCGAGCCGCTGCCAGCGGTCGCCGGCGATGAGCTCGCGATAGGCCCGGTAGGCCTCCTTGGCGACCGCGATGCCGAGTTTGTCGCGCAGCCGGTCTGAGACCTTGTCGGCGACGGCGCGGTCCCAGCGGGAGACGAATACGGAGGCGACCGAGCGCACGTCGGGCGAGAGGCCCGCGGCGACGCGGCGCTCCAGCCCCTTCATGTAGGCTTCCGCGGCGGCGAGGTAATCGCTGCCTGAGAACAGCAGCGTCACGTTCACGCTTACACCTGAAAAGATCGACTCCTCGATCGCCGGCAGCCCTTCCTTGGTGCCGGGAATCTTGATGAAAAGGTTCGGCTTGCCGGCGCGATCGAACAGGCGCTTGGCCTCCGCGATGGTGGCCTTGGTGTCGTAGGCAAGCAGCGGAGAGACCTCGAGCGAGACCCAGCCGTCGACGGTCGCCGTGCGCTGGTGCACGGGTAGGAAGAGATCGGCCGCGCGCCGGAGATCCTCGAGCGCCAGCTCGAGGAACAGCGACTCGCCCGCAAGCCCCGCCTTGACCAGCTTGGCGATGGCGCCGTCGTACCAGGTGCTCTTGGCGACAGCCTTTTCGAAGATCGACGGGTTGGAGGTGAGGCCCGTCACCGAAAGCTCGTCGATGTATTTGCGCAGCCGGCCGCTATCCAGCATGTCGCGCGTGATGTCGTCGATCCACAGGCTTTGCCCGATGTCGTGCAGCTTCTGCGTCGCCTTCACGGGGCTTCTCTCCGATGAGTTGCTGGGGCCACGAACGCCCGCGATCGCGAGCTGCCAGCCGCCGACCGTCATATCAGCCAGGGCGGGGCCGCCCGCAAGCCCGATGTCGCCCGGGCCGTCGTAAGGCATCTGCCATGCCCGCCAAAATGGGGCGTTTGTGGGCCCCTCTGAAGGAACCCCGGTGCGCGCCCCGCCGTTTGGCCGTCAAGCGTGCATACGGTCTGATTGCGACGCTCAAATCGAGGGCTGAGAAACCTTACCGCAGCTTTGCTTGATCTGGTTCAAGGCATTGTTATGCAAAGGCGTTGGACAAGGATTGCACGCTCGCGTAGGCGCCCCTGGAAAAGTGCGTGCGGTGATGGACCTCGTCGAAGCCACCCTCAAGAAGCCTGCCATCGGGACGCTTCGCATCTACGAGGACCGCGAGGCGCTCGCGCGTGGGGCCGCAGAGTTGATCTGCGAGACCACCGTCTTGAAGCCGGGCCCGGCCCGCATCGCGCTGTGCGGCGGGACAACGCCGGAACCGGCCTACAAGCTGCTCGCACAAGATCCCCTGCTCCACCGCCTGCCCTGGACCCGGGTGCATTGGATCATGGGGGATGAGCGCTTCGTGCCGCCCGCCGACCCTGCGAGCAACTCCGGCATGGTGCGCAATGCCTTCCTGGTGCGCGTTCCGGCGCCACCTGAGAACGTGCACGCCATCGCAACCGAGGGCATCGACCTCGACGAGGCCGCGGCGCAATACGACACGCGGCTCAAACAGCTATATGGTGCTCAGACACTGCGCATGGACCGGCCGCTGTTCGACCTGACGCTGCTCGGCCTCGGTGATGACGGCCACACGGCCTCCCTGCTCAAGGACAACCCCGTGCTCGATGAGCATGACCGCTGGGTTGCCCCCGTTCGCGCCAAACCCGACCGCGTGACCCTCACCTATCCGGCGCTCGAAAGCAGCCGCCTCGTCGTCTTCATCGTCGCCGGCGAGGACAAGCAGGAGATCCTCGACCGCGTGCTGGCGGGCGATGCAAGCACTCCCGCCGGGCACCTGCGCCCCATCGGCGACGTGCTCTGGCTGGTCGACCGCGCCGCTGCCGGCCGCTGGTACTGAGCTTTCGGCACGGCTCGACGAACTGGCGGCCCGCTCCCGCCAATCCCACATATTTCGCGACTTGCATCGGCCGCCATTGCCACCAACTCGCCGCCGGCGCGTGAACACGGCATGATAGCGATGTCCTCACGAGAGCGGGGGATCAAGGGAGCTTCAGTTTTGAACGCCAAGCTCGGAAAGCCGCCATTGCGGCAGCGGTTTGCGCGCGCGGTCGGCGCCGTAAAGGCGGCGTTGTGGCCGACGGCCGCGACCGATACCGCCACGGAGGAGGAGATCGCGGCTGCCGCGCGCGAGTTCGCGCCCGTCGTTTGGCTGCTCGGCAAGGTGCAGTCGGGTAAGACCTCGCTCATCCGCGTGATGACCGGCTGCTCCACCGCCGAGATCGGCGACGGCTTCCGCGCCTGCACCAAGACAGCGCGCATCTTCGACTTCCCCGAGGAGGCGCCGCTTGTGCGCTTTCTCGACACGCGGGGATTGGGCGAGGCCGGCTACAATCCCGCCGAGGACCTCGCCTTCAGCGAGCGTCAGGCCCACCTCGTCATCGTCACCATGCGCGCGCTCGACGCGCAGCAGGAGGCGGTCGTCGAGGTCGCGCGGCTCATCCGGAGGCGGCATCCGGAGTGGCCCATCGTCGTCGTGCAGACGGCCCTGCATGAAGGCTACCGGCCGGGTGCCGGCCACGTGCAGCCGTACCCGTTCACAACTGGGGACGCCGCTGCGTTGTCCAATGCCGGCGTCAGCTCTGATCTCGTGCGCAGCCTCGCCCGCCAACGCACGCTGTTCGATGACGTGCCCGGCCACGCTGCGATCGTATTCGTGGCAGTCGATTTCACCTTGCCCGAGGATGGCTGGACGCCCGCCGACTACGGGCACGAGGCGATCGTCGCAGCGCTGCAGAGCGTCGCGCCAACCGCCGTCGTCTCCGCGCTGACGAACCTGACCGGCTCTGCGGCCGATGCGCTGGAGGACCGCGCGCACCCTCATATCCTCGGGTATGCGACAGCGGCCGGCGCCGCCGACCTGTGGCCCATTGCGGGCATCGCGCTGGTGCCTGCGGTCCAAGCCAAGCTCATCCACACTCTTGGCGCCATCTACGGCATCGTCTGGGACCGGCGTGCCCTGGCCGAATTCGCAAGCGCGCTCGGCGCCACCACGCTCATCCGCGTCGCGTCCGGCTTTGGCGCGCGCGAGCTCGCCAAGCTCGTCCCCGTCTACGGCCAGACCGCGGGAGCCGCCGCCGCCGCGGGCATGAGCTTTGCCACCACGTATGCGCTCGGCAAGGCCGCGTGCTACTTTCTTGCCCGCCGCAAAGCGGGTGCCAGCGATCCGTCCGGCGTCGCGCAAGCCTACAAGGATGCGCTCGGCTCGGCCTTGCGGCTGGCGCGCGAGCGGGGCATCTCGAACCCGCAGAACCGAAAGACCTAGATGAGCCGGCAGACCCGCGCCCTGTCCTACCTGCGCGCCGCGATGCTGATCATCGCGCTGGCGCTACCGCTGATCTCGCTGGTGCTCCTGGGCTCGCTGTGGCTCTGGCAGAACGGCTACGTCCTCTACTGGGCCATAGCTGCCTGCGTCGTTACGGTGTCGGCCTACGCGATCGAGCGCTGGATACTGCGGGATGCGGTCAAGCGCGCGCCGCCGCCCGAAGACCCGCAGGACGCGCCCGATCCCCTGTGGAACGCGCGCGAGAACGCCGCATGGGATGCCGTGCGCCGCATCGTCGACACGCTCGAGCCCGGCCAGCTCGACAGCCGCGACGCGGTGCTCTCACTCGGCACGCGCACGGTCGATGCGGTGGCCAAGCAGATGCACCCGGGCGAGAAGGACCCGTTGTGGAAGTTCACGGTGCCGGAGGCGCTGGCGCTCATCGAGCGCGTCAGCGCGGAGCTGGGGCCGCTCGTGCGCGAGAGCATTCCGCTCGGCGACCGTCTCACCGTCGGCCAGCTCATGACCATCTACCGCTGGCGCTCCATCATCGGCGTCGCCGAATCCGCCTTCGACCTGTGGCGCATCGTGCGCCTGTTGAACCCCGCCTCCGCACTCACGCAAGAGATGCGTGAGAACGTCACGCGGCAGCTCTACGACTGGGGCCGCGAGGAGCTGGCGCGGCGGCTCGCGGCAGCTTACGTGCGTGAGGTCGGCCGCGCCGCGATCGACCTCTACAGCGGCCGCTTGAGCGTCCCAGCCGCCACGCTGGCGACGCACGTCACCAAGGCGACGCGCGAGGATCGCGCCGAGCCCGAGCTCGCCGAGCCGTTACGCGTGCTGATCGCGGGCCAGGTCGGCGCCGGCAAGTCGAGCCTCGTCAACGCACTCGCCGGCGAGGTGAAGGCCGCGGCCGACGTGCTCCCCGCTACTAAAGGGTTCTCGGCCTATCAGCTCATGCGCGAGGGCTCGCCGGAGGCCCTGCTGATCGACAGCCCCGGGCTCGGCATGGATGTCGAGGAGACCGCCGCGCTGCTGGAAGAGTCGAGCTATACCGACCTCGTGCTGTGGGTCGTCTCGGCGACGCGGCCCGATCGCGAGGCCGATCGGCGGGCGCTCGGCGCCTTGCGCGACCATCTCGCCGCCCGCTTCGAGCGGCGCCGGCCGCCGATCCTGCTGGTGCTGACGCATATCGACCAGCTCCGTCCCTTCCAGGAGTGGAGCCCGCCTTACGATCTCGACAGCGCCCGGGAACCGAAAGCTCAGTCGATCCGCACCGCCCTACAGGCGGTTGCGGGGGAGCTCGGCGTTCCCATGGAGGACGCGGTGCCCGTATGCCTCGACACGGCGCGCGGGACTTACAATGTCGACACGCTGTGGGCGAAGATCCTCGACGTGATGCCCGAGGCGCAGAGCGCGCGCCTCCTGCGGGTGCTGCTCGCGGCCGGCAGCGAAGGCCGCTGGCGGCGGCTGTGGTGGCAGGCGGTCAACGCCGGGCGCGTCGTCGGGCAGGTCCTCAAATCGAAGCCTTGATCGACCCAGGATTCTCCAAGAAAAGCGCGGCATCGGCGGCATCGATTGGCGCCCGCATCGCTGCTAGTCTGATGCGGGGGTGCCTGCTGGGCGCATCGGGGGTTCTATTTCCATGATCCTGTTCGGCATGATCGGCTACGTGCTCATCCAGTTCGCTATCGGCATCTGGGTGTCGCGGCGGGTCAAGAACGAGAACGACTACATCCTTGCCGGCCGCAGCCTCGGACCTACCCTCGTCGCCTTCTCCGTGTTCGCCACGTGGTTTGGCGCGGAGGCGATCGTCGCCACCTCGGGCGAGGTCTACGACAAGGGGCTTTCGGGAGCCATCGTCGATCCGCTGGCGTACGGCTCCGCCGTGATCGCGGCGGGCGCGCTCTACGCCGCCTTCCTGTGGCGCCAGGGCGTCTCGACTTTTGCCGACGCGTTCCGTACGCGCTTCTCGCCCGCAATCGAGAAGCTCGTCGTGATCGTGCTGTTGCCGGGCTCGGTGTTCTGGGCGGCGGCGCAGATCCGCGCCTTCGGCCAGGTGCTGGCGTCCGGCTCCGGCATGTCGCTCGCGACCGCGATCACGGTGGCGGCGCTGCTCGTTGCCTCCTATTCCGCGGTCGGCGGCCTGCTCGCCGACGCCGTCACCGACGTGCTGCAGGGCTTCGCCGTCATCAGCGGGCTCGTCGTGCTGACCGTCGCGGTGGCTTACGCGGGCGGAGGCGTGTCGAACGTGCTCTCCCACGTGGAGCCGGAGAAGTTGCTCATCTTCACGTCGACCGATGAAGGCCTGCTCGCGCGTGTTGAGCAGATCGCGGTTGCGTTCTTTGGCTCGTTCGTGGCGATCGAGCTGATCTCGCGCTTTCTCGGCGCGCGCTCGGCCGGCGTCGCTGCGTGGGGCACCATCCTTGGCGGCGTCATGTACATAGTCGTCGGGGTGCTGCCCGTGTTCCTGGGGCTCGCGGCCTCGACGATGGTGCAGACGAACCCCGAGCTTGCGTCGAAGCTCGCGGACTCTGAGCGCACCGTCTCGGTGCTGTCGGAGCACTTCCTGCCGAGCTGGCATTACGTGATCTTCGGTGGCGCGCTGATCTCGGCCATCCTGTCGGTGGTGCACTCGGCACTGCACGCCTCCGGCGCGCAGGTCTCCCACAACATCGTCGTGCGCGTCGTGCCCGGCATGGGCGGCCGCGAGAAGCTGATCGCTGCACGCATCAGCGTCGTGGTGCTGACGGCGATCGCGTTCCTGCTGGCACTGTCGTCGGAGCGCATCAAGGCATTGGTCGAGATTGCCTCAGCGTTCGGCAGCGCCGGCGTGTTCGTCTCAGCGGCGTTCGGGCTTTTCACGCGCATCGGCGGGCCGTTGAGTGCGGGGCTGTCGATCTGCCAGGGCACGATTGTCTGGGGAGTGGGGCACTTTGTATTCGAGTGGCCCGCGCCTTACCTCGTCGCCATCGCAAGCTCGGCAGCGGCCTATCTCGCGGCGAGCTTCTGGAAGCCGGACGCGGAGTCAGCTTGAGCCACGCGGGCTCAACTCCACGCCCCTGCCACCAGCACCAGGGCTAAGGGGAGCGCGGCAAGCGCTTTGATCTGGATCAGGTCGGGTGCGGGGTTGGGAGGTCTGGTGTGCGGCGGCGCCAGATCGCGCGGCGATGTTTGGTCGGAGCGGGGAAATTTGAACTCCCGGCCCCCAGTCCCCCAGACAAGCTGCCATTTGATTTCAAGGGATTTTTTCGGCCGACAGTCAAAAGGACTGACACCCTACACGATCTGGTTCTTCCGAGGACCGTCCGCTCTAGGTCAAAAGCTGTCGGGAGGTACGTGACCGTGTCACGGCCGCTTCACCCCACTTACCCGACTTGTGCTGAGGCCAGTCTCAACGTCTGGGCCAGCAGCGGAAGTAAGGGTCAGGCCTACGCAACCCAGCCACGGAACGCGAAACCGACGTAGAAGAGGCTGACCCCGCTGAACCCGGCATCACGCAATAGCTTCTCGTCGTCTTTGGGGCCGAGAAGCGGCAAACGGGCTGCGATCATGGACCGCGCATTCTCCGCCTGCGACGGCTCAACGCCGGAGGCTACCGCGAAGGCAGCATACCGGGCGAGCCACAGGTCACGATCGCCAGCCCCCTGCGGGAAGCTGAAGTGGGCGACCGCGAAGGGTGCGCCGGGCTTCAGGCGACGCCAGACCTCTCTGAGCGTGCGCAGGCGCTCCTCACGCTCAACGAAGTGCAAGGTCAGAATGCATGTTGCGGCATCGAACGGACCTTCCGGCGCGCTGTCGATGAGCCCGTGGTGCAATCGTGTGCGGGCGGCGAGAGACCCGAGGGTCACTTGTGCGAGGTTCATCATCTCGGCGGATCGATCGACCCCGTCGAACCACCAGCCGGGCCTAGCCTCGGCAAACGCCTTGATTTCCAGGCCGCCGCCTGCGCCGAGAACCAGCACCCGCGCATCGTCCGGCGCGCGCTCCGCGAGGAGAAGCAGGACCATGCGTTGCAGGTCAGCGAAGCCGGGCACAAGACGCGGTGGCCCTTCGGCATAGCGTGCGACTGCCTGTGGGTCAGAGAACGCGTCCATGCTCGGAGGGTATCATACCCCCGGGCAGGATCGAGGCACCCTCACTTGTCTCTAGCCTGTTTCTCGTCGTCGACCCGACGGCACACCTCTGACCACTCTTCTCTCGTCATGTGCGTCATCTGATCCCAGATCTGCTCGCACTCGGTCATCCGAGCCGCCAGAACTGGGGGTTCATGCGCAGTGGCAACGTTCTGCGCTGAGACCTCCGCTAGCCGTACAACCGCCATCCGTACCGCCAGAACTGGGGGTTCGTGCGCAGTGGCAACGTCTTGCTCTGAGACTTCCGCTGTCCGTGCGACCGCTATCGCTGCCATCGGTGCTGGCAATTTGCGCACAGTGGCGATGGTCTGCTCTGAGACCTC
>CAXMLT010000339.1:0-3010 GCA_964194245.1 uncultured Hyphomicrobium sp. | reverse complement strand
ATTACACCATCTTGACGGACGCGACCCACGGAGAATAACAAGCCAATGAAGCCGCAGAGCACACTGTGAAAGACCGCCCTTGGGCTCATTGAGCTTCTCCTGGGACGACGGAAGCTTTTGAGTCCTGCGCAGCAATGTGTCGCGCGCGAGGCTAGTACCAACGCTTAAATCAGCGCGGTTCGATCGAAGCGCCGTAGAGAAGCTGTCTGTTCCGTCGGGAACATCCAGGAACGATATTTTGGCCAGATGGTTGACGCGACATCGGCCAGGCTTCGGAGATATGACATATGCGAACCATGTTCCTTTCGGTAATCGCAGTTACGATTCCATTCTCGAGCGCAGCCCTAGCCCACATCGTCTGTCATGATGACTTCCAGGTGGTCAACTGTCGCGAGATCGCTACGCCATACTGCCAGGACAACACCTTGGCGCAGGTGTCGCGCGGTTTCGGTCGTCGCGTGTCCGACGCCCAAGTTCGAAACAATCCGGGTCTCAAGAATGAGCTCTGCAGAAACTTTGGGAGCGACATCAGGGTCAAAAGCGCTTGTGCGTCATCGACAGGCCAAGACGGTGAAGGCCGACACTGAGCCGCCATCCAAATAGACGCAGACGCGCTGGTCGGGGCTTTAGGCGGCCTCGAAGCCCATACCGCTCGGGGAAGAACCGCGGATGGGGTCAAGGTCAAGCGCCGCGCTTGGCGTGAGGCCAACCGCTAAGGTGTAACTTCTCGCTATCAAACTGGCAAAGGACGTGGACCCATGCACCGATTGATATTCGCAATAGCTGGATTGCTCGTGTTGGCTATGTCAGGCCCGGCAGTCGCTCGAGGCGGAGGAGAAGCAGGGGAACTGCAGGCTGCGCGCCTCAACGCACTTGCTGGCGGTCCTTTGAGCGAGCGCGATAAGGAGCTGCTTGAGCGGTGGGGGTGCGAGAGCGGAACGCCCAACTGCCAAGCTCTAATCCACGGGAAACGCTACTATCGTGCACATCGGCGAACGCGCCCTCGCTAATTCCACAGCGTGCGCTACCAAAGCCTCCGCTCCTTCTCCCGACAACCACGTGTTCGTGGTCTGCCGCGATGGCAAAGGACTACGCGGGACTATTGCTGGATGGAATGGCCGGGACCCTATCTCCCCGTGTTTTACGCTGGGGTGACCTTTCCGCAACGTCATCTGGAAATTGATCTTCCGTGCGCGGCCTGAACCCTTGAGCACCGCGGCCGGAGAGACTAATCCTCAACACGAGGGAAAACGGTCGTGCCTACCTTGAGCAGGTGGGCGCTTGTTTTAGCGGGGTGCTTCGGGGACGCTATGTTCTCCAGGAAGCCGCCTGCGCCCGTTCAACACGAGATCGTCTATCTCGGTGAGGCTTTTTCCTCGCGGGGGGACGCCTCAGTCGCGGAGCGGCGCCGCCGCGAACGCAAAACGCAAATCTGGATGACGTGCATCGGCGCAGGATTAGCGCTGCTGGTGCTCGGACAGGCCTTTGGCATTTCATGGCTTGTGAGCGCAGTGGCAAGTGGCGCCCAGACTGAAGTAGCGCGCAACGAAAAAAGCCCCGCCTGAAGGGTCGTACAGCCGATGTTCATCACGACTGACTGTTCTGGCTAGGCCTCGATTGGTGGAGCCCCCTTCCCATTCGAGGCCTGGGCGCCTCTCCGGCCTATCACCCCTACCACCCCCCGGGCCCGGATCGAGGCGCCCTCCCCCTTCGTGCTGGTGGTCCCGGCAGGACTCGAACCTGGAACCCCGAGATTCGAAGTCTCGTGCTCTATCCGGTTGAGCTACGGGACCATGGCTCATGCAGCGAGAAGGTCTTTGCGTTCGGACCCCGACTGCACAATCTGCTCCGAACCGCGAAGCAATCCAGCGATTCCCTAAAGGAGGGTCTATTGCGTAATGCACGGAGTCTGCCGCGGCCCAGGAGCCGCTGGGCGGACGAGCGTCCGTTGCGTAACAGACAAGAGGGGCGGCTCGCGAGAGCCGCCCTGTGCTTTTGAGCGGTGTTACTTCTGGGTGCTGTCGCCGCTGTTCTGACCTGGGCCGCCACCAGTGCCGTTCCCCGAGTCGCTTGGGTCCGGCGTCGTTGTTGTCGTCGAGGATGTGTCGGTCGATGTCGTGGCTGAAGTATCGGGTGCAGGATCGTCGGCTAAGGCCAGGGTTGCACTCGCGAACGAGAGACCCGCGCAGGCGATCAGTGAAAGGACCAGTTTGCGTTCCATGTTCCCCTCCATAATGAGCTAGTCACAGTGGCGCTCGAAGATAGACGGTATTGGGGCCGCCGGCGCCATCACCGCCCCCAGCGGTCGTCGTCGAAATCGCCGAGTCTATCGAAGCAGCGCTGCAAGTCTTCAGATCGGCCGCGTTGTGCCTCTGCAACGCGCTGCCGTGGCACATACCGGCACCACTGGAAATGCCGAGCCGGATCGTTGTTCCAGGCTGGCCCTTGCAGGCCGCAACGGAAGCGCTCGTTGGCGTCCGCTTGGACGACTGCGATGCGCGCATAAACCTCGCATGTTGCGCGCTTGCCCTCGACATCGCCGCGGCGGTCGTCCCGGCCAAAGCGAAATGAGAAGCCGTTGGGGCCCACCCGCACGGACTGCGCTACGGCGGCGCTTGTGATGAGGATCAGAGCTGAAGTGACGAGAGCAGTGGACATACGCATGGACGGTTCCTCGCTCGTCAGAGTGAATTGACCCGAGCGGCTCGCTATTGGGAGGCGCTGAACCGCCCGGGCCGGACGCATCCGTCTCTTGGCTGCAAGACGGTTCGCCCGCCGGCCTTCTTGCAGGGGATTGCGGGGAGATCGGGGCCGCCTGACGCCGGGCTTTTCAATTGCCGTTGTTCTCTTTTTGTTCTTGAGCTAGACCAATGGCATGTTTGACCCGCGCGACAGCGACCAAGACCTCGCCGACGACATCGGCTACGCGCTCTGGCGTCACGGTCGACTGAAAATCCCCATCGAGGCGTGCCGGCTGATCGGCGCTGCTGTCGTCGCGCATTTGCGGCTC
>CAXMLT010000338.1:0-4236 GCA_964194245.1 uncultured Hyphomicrobium sp. | reverse complement strand
AGATGTGTATAAGAGACAGCATTACCCCCAATTGGTGTGGCCGGTTTGTCACATTGGCTCGATCATGCTCAAAGATTGGACATTACTCTCGCCAGTCTCGGGGCCGCGCGAGCCCGCGATGCCTCCAATTCGAGCGATCCGTCTCACGGGACCTCAAACAAGACCTGCTACCCGGATCGGCTTCCCCGCGGCGTCGCGCAGCGCCCGGCCAACGGAGCCCCCGATGAACCCAATGAACCGAACCTCCATGCTCTTTCGCGGCGTCGCCGCCGCCACCGCTTTCACCTTCGCGGCCGCGACCAGCGCCAGCGCCTGCACCGGCATCTTTCTGAAGAACGCCGACGGTACCTTCGTGCACGGACGCACGCTCGAGTTCGGCATCCCGGTGGCGATCGATTTTGCCGTGGAGCCGCGCGGCTACAACTTTACGGGCTCGACGCCGCTGGGCGACGGCAAGAAGTGGACGACCAAGTACGGCGCGCTCGGTGCCATCGCATTCGGCAACCTCGGCATCATGGACGGCATCAACGAGAAAGGCCTAGCGATCGGCACCTTCTATTTCCCGACCTATGCCGAGTACACGCCGACGACGCCACAGAACCAGGCCAAGTCGATGTCGTCGATCGACTTCTCCAACTGGATCCTGACCCAGTTCTCGAGCGTGGACGAGGTGCGTGCCGCGATCGAGAATGGCGAGGCAATCGTGGCGCCGACGCTGATCCCCGGCTGGCCGGGGGGAGTGCAGCCGTTCCACTGGATCGTCACCGACAAGAACGGCAAGAGCCTCGTCATCGAGCCCATCGGCGGCAAGCTGGTGCTCTACGGCAATCCCCTCGGGGTCCTCACCAACTCGCCGAGCTTCGACTGGCACATGACGAACTTGCGCAACTACGTTGCGCTCAGTCCGCGCGACGTTCCGCCGGTGAAGCTCGACGGCAAGACGTTCCAGAGCTTCGGCATGGGCGCTGGCATGCTGGGCCTGCCGGGCGACTTCACGCCGCCATCGCGCTTTGTACGCGCCGCCGTGTTCGGCGCCACCGCTTTCGCGGCTCCCGACGCCACCGCTGGTGTGTTCAGTGGCTTCCACATCCTCAACAACTTCGACATTCCGCACGGCGTCGCGCGCACCAACGAGGGCGGCGGTCTCCATGCCGATGAGACGCTGTTCACGGTCATGCGCGACCCGCAGAACCTGCGCATGTACTACAAGAGCTACGGCGACCAGACGATCCGTATGGTCGACCTCAACCGCTTCGATCTCGACGCCAAGGACGTCATGAAGTTGCCGACGGCGTCGGACACGCAGCCGGTGGTCGACATGAGCGGCAAGTTCCAGGCGCGCAAGACGGCGGCGAGCGTGCAGTAACGCTTGAGGTCAGAGCGAGGCGACGAAGGCGAGCAGCGCCTCGCGCTCGCTCTGGCTCAGCGCCGCAAAGCCGTCGCGTGCGGCTTGCGCCTCTCCCCCGTGCCAAAGGATGGCTTCCTCGAGGTTGCGCGCCCGCCCGTCGTGCAGGAACAGAGTGTGGCCGTTGACGATTCGCGTGAGGCCGAGGCCCCACAGCGGCGGGGTGCGCCACTCGCGCCCATCCGCCATGCCTTCGGGGCGGTTGTCGGCGAGGCCGTCGCCCATGTCGTGCAGCAACAGATCGGAGTAGGGCCAGATCTTCTGGTTGCTGAGCTGGGGTTGGCCCTCAACCTTGCCGGTGGTGAACGAGGGCGTGTGGCAGCCCTGGCAGTTCAGCGCATAGAACAGCGCCTTGCCATCGGCGACCTTCGCATCGGTGAAATCGCGGCGCGGAGGCACCGCCAGGTTCTGTGCGTAGAACACGACGAGGTCGAACAGCTTCGCGCCCACTTCAACGCCCCCGTCGCGCGCGCTGTTGCCGTTGGGTGCGTTGAGGCAGAACGTCTGCGCCGGCGTGCAATCGCCCGAGGGCTTGAGCACCACCGGATTCGAGATGCCGATATCGGTCGCGAACGCGGTACCGGTTTGCTGGCGGATCGAGGGGACGCCGGCCTTCCACCCGAAGCGGCCGAGCTCCAGCCGGTTGTCGACGATGGACCAGACCTCGTTTGCGCGCCCCGAGATGCCGTCACCGTCCTTGTCGTTGGGGTCGGCATGCGCGCGAATCTGCTCCTCGGGGATCGCCTCGATGAGGCCGAGCCCGATCATGGGCGGCGCTACGCGCGGCGACAGCATGGTCTTGGGGTGCAGCGGCCCGTACTTGAGGTCCGCAATCGAGTAGGTCGGCCGCCGCAGGCTCACCGACGAGCCGTCGCCGAGCTTGATTGGCACCTCCTCGTAGGTGATGTGCATGTGGCCTTCGTTGTCGTGGCCCTGGATTGCCGTCTCCTGTAGCTGCGCGCCGTAGGTCGGCTCGTCGATGGAGTTGACCTTGTGCTCGGCGATGAGGCGGCGTTGCTCGTCCGTCTCCGGCGGGATCGAGAGGCGCAGGAACATCGATTCCGCCGTGTCCTGCGGAAAGTTGCCGTTGGGCGGATGCCCGCGGCCGTCCTTCAGGTGGCAGCTCTGGCAGGAGCGCGAATTGTAAAGGGGCCCGAGTCCGTCGGAGCCTTGGGTCGAGGAAGGCGCCGACACCCACAGCTTGCGGAAGATGGCGTTACCGACCTTGAAGCGCGCCTCACCCTCAAAGCCGATGCCGCGCGAGAAGTGCGAGAACGCGTCGCGCGTGTCGATGCTCTCGTCCGTCGTCGCCGTGCCGCCGGGGAACGCCTCGTCGGGCTCATCGGGCGGCTGTCGCCTCCGCAAAGACGCCAATTGCTCGGCGACTTGTTGATCCAGCTTGCTGTCGACGGCGCCGAGACCACCCGTGCTCATGAGCGCGGCCAGGCAGACCACGGCAAGACCCGGCGCCAGCAGCAGCGTCAGCTGCGGTTTTGTTCCCTTGCTATGGGCCATTGAAGAGCATCGGTCACCTCGAGGTTGCCTCACCTCGCGCACAAGCAGGCGCGGGCGCAAGGTCGCCCCCGCCTAGCGTCATTCTGGCACCCTCTCAGTTGGCGCTCGACTGCTTTTGCTTCTTTACCTTGTCGGGGCTGTCGAGGCTGTTGGAACCTTCGAACTCGATCGCCTTGAGGTCGAGGGCCACGATGCCGCGCTCGAACTCCTTCGACTGGGCGATGAGCGCTTCAATCGCAGCTTCGACGATGGCGTTGCCCTTCTCGTTGCCCTCGCCGATGAGCTGGTCGTAGTGCTCGCCGGCCTCGGCCCGCTTTACGATCGTACTCATGCGCTCGATCGTTGCGTCGATCGCCGCGCGCGTAGCCCTATCCGTCTCCGGCGACTTGGCGCGCACGAGGTCGGAGGCGCTGGGCCCCGAGACCACCGTTCCGTCGGTGCGCTTATAGGAGGCGAGGTAGACGTTCTTGATGCCGACGGCGTCGTAATAAAGCGCGTTGTGCGTGTTGTCGGAGAAGCAGTCGTGCTCTTCCTCGGGGTCGTGCATGAGGAGGCCGAGCTTCATGCGCTCGCCGGCCATTTCGCCGTACGAGAGGCTGCCGAGCCCCTTGAACAGCGCAGTCAGCCCCGCCTGTCCGCCATCCGCCATGACGGCTTTGCGCGCGGCACCGTCCAGCTTCCACTGGTCGGCCATCCAAGCAAGGTCGTCGACAAGAAGGTCGGTCGCGGCCTGGAGGTACTGCGCGCGGCGGTCACAATGGCCGCCCGTGCAATTCTTGACGTCGTAGTCGGTCGCGGGCCGGTCGCCGGCGCCCGGCCCGGTGCCGTTGAGGTCCTGGCCCCAGAGCAGGAACTCGATGGCGTGGTAGCCGGTGGCGACGTTCGATTCGACGCCGCCCGCCTCCTGCAGCTTGTCGGTTAGGAGCTCTTTTGTGATCTTGGAGGTATCGACCTGCTCCCCCGCGATCTTGATCGAGGTGTTGGCGATCACGTTGGCGACGTAGAGGTCGTTGGTCGGGGATTCGTTGCCGTAATCGGTGGAGACATAGTCGATGAGGCCTTCATCGAGCGGCCAGGAGTTGATGCGCCCCTCCCAGTCGTCGACGATCTTGTTGCCGAAGCGGAATCCCTCGGTCTGCATGTAGGGCACGCGTGCCGCGATCCAGGCCTCGCGGGCCGCCTTAAGATTGGCGTCGGTCGGCGACTTGATGAGCGTATCGACGGCGGTCTTCAGACCGCGTGCGCCGGCAAGCGCGTCCGCGTAGCTCGCTTGCGCAATGTCGGCGTAGGTCTTGATCACTTCCGAAACGGCGGGG
>CAXMLT010000337.1:0-3026 GCA_964194245.1 uncultured Hyphomicrobium sp. | reverse complement strand
GGCGAAGAAGGAGGTCGGTGGCTGGCCGTTCGTCTCCTCGCTCGCGCGGCTGCAGCGCTCCGTGTTCGTAGATCGGGCGAAGCGCTCAGCCGTCGGCGAGGCTGCGGGCGAGATCCTCTCGCGCCTCGAGCAGGGGGACACCATCGTCTTGTTCGCGGAGGGAACATCGAGCGACGGCAACCGGGTGCTCCCCTTCATGACCTCGCTGTTTGCTGCCGCGAAGCCTTCGGGCGGCCCCGAGCGGGAAGCCTCCGACGCCGTGGTGCAGACGTTATCGCTCGTCTACACGCGCCTGCACGGCATCCCGCTCGGGCGCGCCGACCGCCCCTTCGTCGGCTGGTACGGCGACATGGAGATGCGCTCGCATGCCTGGCGGCTGCTGAAATCGGGCCCGCTCGACGTGCGCATCCGTGTCGGGCCGCCGGTGCCTCTGTCGAGCTTCGTAGACCGCAAGGATCTGGCGCGGCGCAGCGAGGCCGAAGTGCGCGAGCACGTCGTTCGCATCCTGCGCGCGCGGGGGCCGCAGGAGCCGCTCACCATCGTGGCGCCCGAAGCCACAGCACCCGTGCGGCCACGTTCGAGCAACGGGCAGGCCGCAAAGTGGGTCTAGTGGCTGCGGCAACGGCGCTGAGGCGCAAGCTGGACAAATCATGCCGAGAATGCTGCCATCCCGCCTGGTTTGACGGGGTGCGTGCTTAACCATGGACGACCGATTGGCAGAAGCTTGCGACGTGGATGAAGAGCGTGCCGATTGCTCTGCGCCGGCGCGCGCCGGCGGCAAGGTCTTCGTCAAGTCCTACGGCTGTCAGATGAACGTCTATGACAGCGAGCGCATGACGGAGGCGCTCGCGCAGCAAGGCTATGCGCAGACGGCGAGCATCGAGGACGCCGACCTCGTCGTACTCAACACGTGCCACATCCGCGAGAAGGCGGCGGAGAAGGTCTATTCCGAGCTTGGCCGCGTGCGCGAGCTGAAAGAGGAGCGCACCGCCGCGGGGCGCTCCACGCTCGTTGCCGTCGTTGGCTGCGTCGCCCAGGCCGAGGGCGCCGAGATCATCCGGCGCGCGCCCACCGTCGATCTCGTCGTCGGGCCGCAGAGCTATCACCGCCTGCCCGAGCTCATGGCGCGCGCCAGGATCGAGAGGAAGAGCCTCGTCGACACCGACTTTCCCGAGGAGGACAAGTTCTCGCGGCTGCCCGCGCGGACGCCGGCGCGCACTGCTACGGCGTTCCTCACCGTGCAGGAAGGCTGCGACAAGTTCTGCACGTTCTGTGTGGTGCCGTATACGCGCGGGATGGAGTATTCGCGCTCCGTTGCCGACATTGAGCGCGAGGCGCGCGCTCTTGTCGAAAGCGGCGTCCGCGAGATCACTCTGCTCGGCCAGAACGTCAACGCCTATCACGGCGAGGGCCCCGGCGGTGCGGCGTGGTCGCTTGCGCAGCTCATAAGGCACTTAGCGCACATCGATGGCCTCGCACGGCTGCGCTACACGACGAGCCATCCGCGCGACATGAGCGACGATCTCATCGCCGCGCACGCCGAGGAAGAGAAGCTGATGCCCTATCTGCACCTGCCGTTTCAGTCAGGCTGCGATCGCATCCTCGGCGCGATGAACCGCAAGCACACGGCGCGGGACTACCTCGACCTCGTCAGCCGCATCCGCGCCGCGCAACCGCAGATTGCCCTCTCGACCGACATTATCGTCGGCTTCCCCGGCGAGACCGATGCCGAGTTCGAGGAGACGCTCAAGCTGACCCAGGATGTGGGCTTCGCGCAGGCCTACTCGTTCAAGTACAGCGCCCGCCCCGGTACGCCGGCAGCCAAGCTCGGCGAGCAGGTGCCCGACGCGGTCAAATCGGCACGGCTGGCGCGGCTGCAGGAGCTGCTGGAGGCCCAGCAGGCGGCCTTCAACGCGCGCTGGGTCGGGTGCACGCTCCCGGTGCTGTTTGAGAAGCCCGGACGCCGCCCGGGCCAGCTCGTCGGCCGCTCACCCTACCTGCAGGCGGTCCACGCCGAGGCCGCCGCGGAACATATCGGCCATATCCTGCCTGTTGAAATTTTGGCGTGTGGTCCCAATAGTCTAGCCGGTGTCATACGCTCGGTCTGAGCCACCGTTTACCATGGTGTCTGGCGACCGATTCGAGGTCATCATTGGGTGTCGGGCACAGTATGCTAGGCTGAATAGGGAGAAGTGGCGATTCGAAGCGATCGACGTCGGGAGCACTGATTGGCAGCATTTCGCGGGAACCCGGTCTCCGGAGCGGGCAGACCCACTAAGGTCCAGGTCGCCAACAGGCGCATCGTGGTGCCGTTCGAGGACAACCGGTACCTCACGCGCCTTCTCGGAGAATACGACAGCCATTTGGCGCTGATCGAGGATCGCCTCGGCATCGAGGCGCACGCGCACGGTAACGTTGTCATCCTCAACGGCCCGGAGCCGGCTTGCGAGCTTGCGCGCGGTGTGCTCGAGCAGCTCTACCGGCGCGTCGTCGCCGGCGAGACCATCGGTGCCGGCGATTTCGACGGCCTCATCCGCCACGCCCGCGAGGAGACGGCTCCCGCCGACGGGCAGGCGCAGATCGCCACGCGCCGCCGCGTGGTCAAGGCGCGCACGCCGATGCAGAGCGCGTATATGCGCGCGCTGGACAAGACCGACCTCGTGTTCGGCCTCGGCCCGGCCGGCACCGGTAAAACCTACCTAGCCGTCGCCTACGCGGCGTCGTGCCTGGAGCGCGGGCTGGTGGAGCGCATCATCCTCTCGCGGCCGGCGGTGGAGGCAGGCGAGCGGTTGGGTTTCCTGCCGGGCGACATGCGCGAGAAGGTCGATCCCTACCTGCGTCCGCTCTATGATGCCCTCTATGACGTGCTCCCGCCCGAGAAGGTGGAACGCGATCTTGAGGCCGGCGTCATCGAGATCGCTCCGCTCGCTTTCATGCGCGGTCGCACGCTGGCAAACGCATACGTTATCCTCGACGAGGCGCAGAACACCACCAGCATGCAGATGAAGATGTTCCTCACCCGGCTC
>CAXMLT010000336.1:0-7012 GCA_964194245.1 uncultured Hyphomicrobium sp. | reverse complement strand
GCCCTTGCCCTGCGCCTCGGCTTCCTTCAGCGCCACGATGATGCGCTCCGCGCGCTCGACCTCCTTGGCCGTCGGCGAGAACACGGCGTTGGCGAGCTCGATCTGCGAGGGATGGATCGCCCATTTGCCCTCGATGCCGAGTGCGGCTGCGCGCTTTGCACCCGCCGTGTAGCCATCGGGATCGGAGAAGTCGCCGAACGGGCCGTCGATCGGGCGGAGGCCGAAGGCGCGGCAGGCGACCGTCATGCGCGACAGCGCGAAGTGCCACTGATCGCCGGGGTAATCCGGGTTCAGGCCACCGATGACGACGGTGCGCGCCTTGTTGAAGGCGGCATAGTCGGCGACGCCGAAGTGCATCGCCTCGAGCCGGCTCGGCGCGGCGGCGATGGCTTCGACGTTGGCCATGCCGAGCGGCGTCTCGATCAGCGCTTCGGTCGCGACCCTGTTGGTGAAGCCCTTCGCCACCTCGATCTGGCTGACGATGCATTCGACCGTATAGACGTCGGCCGGGACGCCGACCTTGGGGATGAGGATGGTGTCGAGCTTGGAGCCGGCCTGCTCCATGATGTCGACGACATCGCGGTACATGTAGTGCGTGTCGAGGCCGTTGATGCGCACCGAGACGGTCTTGCCGGCGCCGCGCCAGTCGATGTCGTTCAGCGCCTGGATGATGTTCTTTCGCGCCTGCTCCTTGTCGGGCGGCGCTACCGCGTCCTCGCAGTCGAGGAAGACGTAGTCGGCCGCGCTCTTCACGGCCTTCTCGATCATCGTGGGGTTGGAACCCGGGACAGCGAGCTCGCTGCGCTGCAGGCGGGCTTTGCGGAGGGGGAAGAGTGTGTAGCTCATCGTGGGCGTTCCTCTTGGCAGCGTTTTTGTTCGGTTGCAGCGGCTTGCATGAAGGCGGCACGCGGAGCCTTAGAAGCCCGCTCTGCTAGCTTCGCGTAGAGAAAGGGCGGCGCTTGTCGGCGCCGCCCCCGGGAATTCAGCTTGCAAGTTTCAGCTTCGGCTCCGGCCGGCTGGTGGCGGACGCTTTGGTGGTGGAGCGGAAGTACTCCGCCGCCGCGCCGCTGCCCGAGCCGGGGACGACGTTGACGCCGCAGTCGCGCAAGGCCATCTCGACGCCGAACAGCACGCCGCCGACCATAATCTCATCGAGCGCGCCAAGGTGACCGATGCGGAACACCTTGCCGGCGACCTTGTTGAGGCCGACGCCGAGCGAGAGGTTGTAGCGGTAGTAGGCGGTCTTCACGACGTTGGCGCTGTCGACGCCCTCAGGCACGAGGATCGCGGACACCGTATCGGAATGCCACTTGGGCTCCTTGGCGCAGAGCTTGAGGCCCCACGCGGCGACGGCCTTGCGCACGCCCTCGGCCAGCCGGTTGTGCCGGGCGAAGACGTTGTCGAGGCCTTCGGCCTGCAATAGGTCGAGGGAGACGCGCAGGCCGCGCAGGAGCTGCGTCGCCGGCGTGTAGGGGAAGTAGCCGAGGTCGTTGTTCTTGACCATGTCCTCGAAGGAGAAATAGCAGCGCTGCATCTTCGACGACTTGTGCGCTTCCAGCGCCTTGTTGCTCACCGCGAGCAGGCCGAGACCCGTCGGCAGCATGAAGCCCTTCTGCGAGCCCGACACGCAGCAGTCGACGCCCCACTCGTCCATGCGGAAGTCGATGCAGCCGACCGAGCTGACGCCGTCGACGAACAGAAGTGCGGGGTGTTTGGCGTCGTTCAGCGCCTTGCGCAGCGCGCCAATGTTGCTCGCGACGCCGGTCGCGGTCTCGTTGTGCGTGGCGAACACGGCCTTGATCTGGTGGCTCTTATCCGCGGCGAGCGCCTCGGCATACTTCTCGACCGGCACGCCGGTGCCCCACTCCTCGTCGAACACCGTCACGTCGAGGCCGAGCCGCTGGGCCATGTCGACCCAAAGCAGCGAGAACTGGCCGAAGCGGCTCATGAGAACCTTGTCGCCGCGGTTGAGCGTGTTGGAGATGGCGGCTTCCCAGGCGCCGGTGCCGGACGACGGATAGAGGAAGACGCGGCCTTGCGTGAGCTTGAACGCCTTCTTGACGTCCTCGAACAGGGGAAGCGTGAATTTCGGGAACTCGGGCGAGCGCATGTCCTCCATGCGGATGTCCATCGCCGAGCGGACGGCCTCGGGGACGTTGGTAGGCCCGGGAATAAAAAGATGCGTCGTGACGAGCATGTTGCGTTTCCTCCGATAGCCGTCTGATCTTTTGTTGTGCCGCCCGCGAGTGCTGCGATTTTCTCCTGCGATGCAGGGTTCCGTTCACGGATGTTTGGCAGCCGTTCCGGGGCGGAGCATCTATATTGCGCGGCGCTTCTGCAACACCCGATCGGGCAGCGGCGGAACGCCGTAGGGTAGCCGTTCGGCTACACCTGCGGGTAGGCCTCCCCACCCGCCGAGAACGAGGGGCGAACCAACCGTAGGCAATGCGCTGGCTTCACCGGCCGCTAACCCGCGCAAACCTTAGCGGCTCGCCGGCGCTCCGCCAACCCAGCCATGTTGCACTGCGCGCGTTCTTCTTAACCACTGACGAAGATCAGTCAGGGCTCAGCGCGCGTCCATGGTGGCGGAGACGTAGAGCGCAACCGCCATCGCCCGATTGCTGACGCCGAGTTTGTCGTAGAGATTTTTGAGGTGGTACTTGACCGTGTTGCGCGAGATGCCGGTTCGGGACGCGATCTGCAAGTTGGTCCAGCCATTGGCAAGCGCCACGAGAAGCTCGCGCTCGCGCGCGGTGAGTTCGCCCAGCGGATCGCTCGTCAGCGTCTGCAGATCGATGTAGGGCAGCGACATACGCCCGCGCGCGACCGACGCTATCGCCTCGACCAGGATCGCGGGCTCGTCGCTCTTGGAGATGAAGCCCCATGCGCCGAGGCGCACCGCCTGGCGCAGCACGTCCTTACCCGGCTCGCCCGTATAGACGACGATGCGCGTTGCGGCGTGCCGGCGCTTCAAGGTGCTCAACACATCCGCGCCCGTCATGTCGGGCAACGACCAGCCGATGATGCCGATGTCGGTAGGGTTCTCATCGACGAACACGAGGAACGCGGCGCCCGTCGGGAGGGCGCCTACGACCTCGAAGCGTCCATCGCCGTTGATGAAGTCCTTGAGGCCGGCGCGCACAACGGGGTTCTTGTCCGCGATCACCACTTTGGGGCGCGCGGCTGCCGGTGGGGCTGCGGTCGGGGGCGATGGAGACGGGTCTGCCATCAGGACTTCGTAGCGTCGAACGCTGAACATTGCATGATCAAAGACGGGCGGAGTGCAATTGGCGGCGCTTCACGCGCTATTCTTTAAGACTTCGCCGCAGGTCTTAACCGCCGCGACGTTGGAGCACGAGCGGTGCTCGATCTCGACGGTCGCGTGCACGATGCCATAGACCTGCTTGAGCCGCGCCTTGATGGCGGCGGCGATCTCCTCGGGCGGCGCCGCCTCCGAGACGCGTGCGTGCAGCGTCATCAGCGGGCGCTCCTCGTTGAGGCACCAGGCGTGAATGTCGTGGATGGACAAGACCTCGGGGATCGACGCCTCGAGATCCTTCTGCACCTCGCGGACGTCGAGTCCGGTCGGCGCGCCTTCGAGCAGGATGTGGCCCGCGTCCTTGGTGATCAGCCAGGCGCTGCGCAGGATCAGAAGCGCGATGACGACCGAAAGCAGCGGGTCGACGGGTGTCCACCCCGTCCACAGGATGACGAGCGCGGCAAGGATGGTGGCGCCCGAGCCGAGCAGGTCGCTCATCACGTGCAAGAGCGCGGCGCGTACGTTGAGATTGGTGCCGATGCCGCCGCCGTTGCGCAGGATGAGCAGCGTGCCGACGTTCACGAGGAGGCCGAGCGTCGCGACCACGAGCATGGTCCCGCCGAGCACTTCGACCGGCATGAAAATGCGTGTCACCGCCTCCCATGTGATGGCTGCGGAGATGAAGAAGAGCGCCAGCCCGTTCGCGAACGCGGCGAGCACCTCGAAGCGCTGGAACCCGTAGGTCCGCTTCCAGTCGGCCGGCCGCGCCGCCATGCGCACGGCAAGCCAGGCGAGCCCGAGCGCGGCGGCGTCGGTCAGCATGTGGCCGGCGTCGGCGACGAGCGCGAGCGATCCCGCGTAGATACCGCCGATCAACTCGGCGAGCATGGTCCCGGCGGTGAGCAGACCCGCCCAGAACAGGCGGCGCTCGTTCGGATTGCCGCTGCCGTGATCGTGGCTGTGATTGTGGCCCATGTCGTCCCGTGAGGCTTTCCAGCTTGGAGTATCGCACGCGGCCGTGATGCGCCAGAGGTGAAGCCGCTCATGGTGCGGTCGTAGAGCCGTCAAGGGCTTCCGTTAACCTGAGCTTGCGGCGTTAAGGGTCGCGGGGCGGCCAAGGTTGCCTTACCCCCCTGCCTTGCGTACATGACAATTGCGGCTAAGCCCTGCGTCCTTCGAGTTGGCGTCGTCCCTCTGGGTGCTCAGGTGAGACCGGTGGGGACGTTTTCGAGCATGATCGCAGACGCGGGAACGGCCTTTGGCGTCGACCAAATCGTCGAAACGCTCGGTCTCGGGGAATATACGCTTTCGGTCCTGCGCATCATCGGCGTCGACATCGTACTCGCCGGCGACAACGCGGTCGTGATCGCACTCGCCTGCCGCACCTTGCCGCCGCGTCAGCGCATGGCCGGCATCGTGCTCGGTACCGCCGCGGCGGTCACCATGCGCATCCTCTTCACGCTGGCCGTGAGCTCGCTGCTCGGCGTACCGCTGCTCGGGCTCGCGGGCGGGCTCATCCTCTTCTGGATCGCGTTGAAGCTTCTACTCGCCGAGGAGCAGACCGGGGAGGACGTGGATAGCGGCGCTACGCTCTGGGATGCCGTCAAGACCATCGCCATCGCCGATGCCGTCATGAGCCTCGACAACGTGCTCGCCATCGCGGGCGCCTCGGGCGGCGATTGGATGCTGATTGTCATCGGCCTCTTGATCAGCATCCCGCTCGTCGTCGGCGGCTCGACGCTGGTGATGGCGGTCCTGCACAAATTTCCGGTGCTGGTCTGGGGCGGCGCCGCGCTACTTGGCTGGATCGCCGCCGAGCTGATCGTCGGCGAGCAGCTCCTCCAGCCGCTAGTTGCCGAGATCACTCAGCGCCTGGGGGTGAGCCTGCATATCTTCGACCGTTGGAGCGCCGCGTTCGGCGCCCTGCTCGTCGTCTCCGTCGGCGCTCTTCTCAAACGGGCGCGGGCGAGCCCCGGCTGACGCATCGCGCGTGCAGTGCGGCATGGCGTCTGCCCGGCATCTGTCAGAAAGTGGAGGCTTGGCGGGCGCCGCTCGAACAGCCAATATCGGCTCGGAACTGACGATCGGCCTGGTACGGGTTGACTCCGCCGGCGCCGCCCAACAAACAGAAACGCTTTTGGAGGAACGAGACCCGTGACCGTCAAGTCCGACATCGAGATTGCGCGTGCGGCGACGATGAGGCCGATTGCCGAGGTTGCCGCCAAGGTGGGCATACCTGCCGACGCGCTCGTTCCCTATGGCACGACTAAGGCCAAGGTCTCCTTCGACTACATAGATTCGCTGAAGGGTCGTCCGGACGGGAAGCTCGTTCTCGTCACCGCCATCAGCCCGACGCCGGCCGGCGAGGGCAAGACGACGACGACGGTCGGCCTCGGCGACGGCCTCAACCGCATCGGCAAGAAGGCCATGATGTGCCTGCGCGAGCCGTCGCTCGGCCCTTGCTTCGGCGTGAAGGGTGGCGCGGCCGGCGGCGGCTACGCCCAGGTGGTGCCGATGGAGGATATCAACCTCCACTTCACCGGCGATTTTCACGCCATCACGTCGGCGCACAACCTGCTGTCGGCGATGGTCGACAACCACATCTACTGGGGCAACTCGCTCGGCCTCGACACCCGCCGTGTCGCCTGGCGGCGCGTGCTCGACATGAACGACCGCGCGCTGCGCGAGATCGTCAACTCGCTCGGCGGCGTGTCGAACGGCTTCCCCCGCTCCGACGGCTTCGACATCACGGTTGCCTCCGAGGTCATGGCGATCCTGTGCCTATCGCTCGATCTGAAGGACCTGGAGCGGCGCCTCGGCAATATCATCATCGGCTACACGCGCGACAAAACGCCGGTGCGCGCGCGCGAGCTCAAGGCCGACGGCGCCATGACGGTGCTCCTGAAGGACGCGCTGATGCCGAACCTCGTGCAGACGCTCGAGAACAACCCTGTGTTCATTCACGGCGGCCCCTTCGCCAACATCGCGCATGGCTGCAACTCGGTGCTGGCGACCAAGACGGCGCTCAAGCTCTCCGACTACGTGGTGACGGAGGCGGGCTTCGGAGCCGACCTCGGCGCCGAGAAGTTCTTCGACATCAAGTGCCGCAAGGCCGGGCTGACGCCCTCCGTCGCCGTCCTCGTGGCGACCGTGCGCGCGCTCAAGATGCACGGCGGCGTCTCCAAGGAGAACCTGAAGAACGAGAACGTGATGGCGGTCAACAAGGGCTGCGAGAACCTCAAGCGGCACCTGGAGAACATCGCCAAGTTCGGCGTCCCCGTCGCGGTCGCGATCAACCGCTTCATCACCGACACGGACGCGGAGATGAAGGAGGTCATGAACGCTGCCGAGAGCATGGGGGCCAAGGCCTTCGTGTGCACGCACTGGGCCGACGGCGGCGCCGGCACCGAGGCGCTGGCGCGCCACGTCGTGGAGCTCGCCGACAGCGGCAAAGCCGCATTCAAGCCGCTCTACTCCGACGACCTGCCGCTGCGCGATAAGGTGCGCATCATCGCGACCGAGATCTATCGCGCTGCCGACATCGCTTGCGACGCCTCCGTCGAGACCGCGTTCAAGGACCTGGAGGCTGGCGGCTTCGGCAAGCTGCCGATCTGCATGGCCAAGACCCAGTATTCGTTTTCGACCGACCCCAACAAGCGCGGCGCTCCCACCGGACACACGGTGCCCGTGCGCGAGCTGAGGCTTTCCGCGGGCGCGGAGTTCGTGGTCGTCATCACGGGCGAGATCATGACC
>CAXMLT010000335.1:0-3401 GCA_964194245.1 uncultured Hyphomicrobium sp. | reverse complement strand
AAAAAGGCCGCAGAGTGGCTCGCGGCCAAGTCGGGGCGAGCCGTCTAGGGAGTACATCGCCGGCTCTGGAAGTGCCGGAGGTTGGAGGCCTTCCATCGCCCCGCGCCGAGCAAGGCACGCTTCTCAGACAGCTTGATGTCCGCGCTGTTCTAATTCGTCGAAAGGTTAACGGCGGCGCAGATCCACGGGGGTTCCTAATTTCCCACCTTAGGTGTCATCCCGGAAACACCACCAAATTTTGCAGTTGGCGACCGACGGAAAGTCGGTCGCCCAAGTCGTTAAGGGACCTGCCGGGCTGTTACCGTGCTCTGGGGAGAGGCAATGGCGGGGACAGAAAATGACAGCGATCGAAACGGCACCGGCCGTGATGAAGCGGCCACGCGAAGTGTCGCGCTAAGCGTGGTGAGGGGCTTGCGCGTCGCGCTGGCGACCGCGTACCATGTTGGTCCTCCTACCAGTTTTTGGAGGAAGCCTAAGCAATTGCGCATGAACGGCAGGTGAGCGGAGCCCTGGCCACATTCGCCAGGTTTCCGTCTCAAACAGACCGGGAACGCCTGACGAAAGTTTAATGATCGGCGCCAACCCGCCGCCTTTGCCGCCCCAATCGTTCCGGCTATCGTGAGTTAATGGCAGAGCCCCAGGCCTCCCCCGTCGACGCCGCCTTCGCCCGCAAGGTCCGCGCCAGCCGCATCACGCTCTACTTCGAGCGCCTGTGGCCGCGGCTGTGGCTCATCCTGGGCGTTGCCGGGCTGTTCTTGCTCGTCTCGCTCCTGAACGTCTGGGCGCACCTGCCCCAGCCGGCCCATATCGCGCTGCTCGCCGGCTTCGCCGTCGCCGCGCTCGCCGCCGTGATCTATGCCGCGCGCGTCAACTATCCCGACCGCGAGGAAGCCGTGCGCCGCCTCGAGCGCGCCTCCGGCATCCCGCACCGCCCGGCCTCGTCCTACGAGGACACCATCACCGCCAACGCGGAGGATCCGCGTACCAGCGCGATCTGGCAGGCGCACCGTGCCCGCCTCGCCGCCGCCCTGGCGCGGCTGCGCGTCGGTCCCCCGCATCCGCGCACGGACCGCGCCGACCCTGTCGCGCTGCGCGCTCTGCTGCTGCTCGGCGTCGTCGCCGTCGCCTCGCTCGTTGGCGACAGCGCCGCTGACCGGCTCCGCTCCGCCTTCCGCTTCAACTCGCTCGCCGCCCTCTCCTCTGCGCGGCTCGACGCCTGGGTGACACCCCCCTCTTACACCACGCGCCCACCCGTGATGCTCGCCGATGGCGCGCGCGGCGGCACCGTCTCCTCGATCCCGGCGAAGCTGATCGAGGTACCCGAACGCAGCGTGCTCATCGTGCGCGCGACGGGCAGCGGTCTCGGTGAGCTGAGCCTCGAGGTCCTGAACGAAGGCGCAACCGAGAAGCAGCACGTCGCCGCCAAGGCACCGGAGGCCGGCAAGGCGTCGGGCACGGGCGCGGAGATCTCCGAGCTGCGCTACGAGCTGAGGAAGTCGGCCGAGGTGCGCGTCTTGGCATCGGGTGCAGAGCTCGCGCGCTGGCCCTTCTACGTCATCCCCGACAAGGCCCCGAAGATCGCGCTGACTAAGGATCCAGAGCGCACGCGCCGTGGCGCCCTGAAGCTCGATTACACGGTCGAGGACGACTACGGCGTCGTCTCGGCGGAGGCGAAGGTGAGGCGCCCGGACCCCGAAAAGAAAGCCGCCGATCCGGCGAAGGATTGGGCGCGCCCCGAACCGCTGAAGGGCGCGCGCCTGCCGCTCGAGCATCCGCCGACACTGACGTTGCGCCTGCCGCGCGGCAATACGCACGCAGCGCAGACCTACATCGATACCGCGCCTCACCCCTACGCCGGGCGCGAGGTGATCCTGACGCTGGAAGCCCGCGACGTCGCCGGCAACGTCGGGCGCAGCAAGCCTATCCGCATCGTGCTGCCGCAGCGCCAATTCGACAAGCCGCTCGCTCGCGCGCTGATCGAGCAGCGCGGCAAGCTGCTCGATGACTCGCGCTATCGCCCGCAGGTGTTGCGCGCGATCGACGCGCTCACGCTGGAGCCCGAGGGCTTCATCGACAATGCCTCGATCTACCTGAGCCTGCGCACGCTCTTGCACGGGCTGGAGCGGGACGGCTCGCGCGCGGGCTTGAAGAGCGCGACCGACGGCCTTTGGGACATCGCGCTGCGCATCGAGGACGGCGACCTGTCGGACGCGGAGAAGGCGCTGCGCGACGCGCAGGACAAGCTCGCCGAAGCCTTGGAGAAAGGCGCGCCCGACTCGGAAATCCAGAGCCTGATGCAGCAGCTGCGCGATGCGCTGAGCAAGTACGTCGAGCAGTTGGCGAAGAACAACAAGGACCAGAATCCGCCCGAGGGTCTCGACCAGGATAACCAGCAGCTTTCCCAGCAGGACCTAGAGCGCATGATGAAGGAGCTCGAGGACACCGCGAAGAACGGCTCGCGCGACCAGGCCCAGCAGATGCTGAGTCAGCTGCGCGACTTGCTCGAGCGTCTGCAGACCGGGCAGATGCAGAAGAAGGACGGCGAGCGCGGCCAGATGATGATGAAGAAGCTCGATGAGCTAGGAAACATGATCGGCCAGCAGCAGCGCCTGATGGACCAGACCTACAGCGAGCACCGGAAGCAGGCGCAGCGGCAGCTCGGCGGCTCAAACGAAGGTGGCCGCGAGCATCAGAGCAACCGGCAGGGCCAGCCTGGCCAGAACGGCGAGGGCGGCGACGAGCAGCAGGGCCAACCGGGCAAAGGTCAGCGCGGCAAGTCGGGTCAGCAGCAGCCGGGCCAGGGGCTCGGTGAGCAGCAGCGGGCGCTGCGCGAGCAGCTGGAGAAGCTGAAGAGGAGCTTGGACGAGATGGGCGCCGACTCCAAGGAGCTCGGAAACGCCGAAGACTCCATGAAGAATGCCGAGCAGGGGCTCAACCAGGGCGACACGAGCTCTGCCCTCGGCGACCAGTCGCAGGCGCTCGACCAGATGCGCCAGGGCGCGCAGAAGATGGCCGAGGACGCGCAGAAGAACGGGCAGTCCCGCTTCGGTCAGAACGGCGAGACGCCGCGTGATCCGCTGGGCCGGCCGCAACGCTTCCAGGGGCCGGATGCGGGCAACTCGGTGAAGGTGCCGGACGAGATCGACATGCAGCGCGCGCGCGAGATCCTCGAGGAGCTGCGCCGCCGCGTCGCCCAGCCGGCGCGTCCCGCGATGGAGCTCGACTACTTCGAGCGCCTCCTCCGCCGCTTCTGAAGCAGCGCGATTTGGTGATCCCATCACCTCTCCCGGAGGGAGAGGTCGGCTAGACGTGCGAAGCACGACAGCCGGGTGAGGGGTGATGCGTCTTTAGAAGATCAAGCCCCCTCACCCTAACCCTCTCCCCAGCGGGGAGAGGGAACA